>JBAVPI010000912.1:0-16346 GCA_049692915.1 Pyrinomonadaceae bacterium | reverse complement strand
GGTTCCCCGTTCGCGCAGCTCCAACGCCACGGCATGGCGACCGCGCAGCTTGGCGAGATCATCAGGCAGAAGGACGAGCCGCTACGCGAGGTTGTAGAGAATCTTTCGGCAGGAAAAATCAAAGAGGCCGTTGACGGTCTGCGCGAGCAGGGACGAATAACCGAGATTGCCGACCCGCAGGAGAGGCTAAAAACCATCGCCCGCGGCTTCTGCGAGCAGCCCGAAAAAGACAGCACTCTAGTTATCTCACCGGCTAATAAAGAGCGCGTAGAACTAAATCGACTGATTCACCGGGAGCTACAAGCCACCGGCCAGATCAGCACCAAAAATTACAAAACAAAGGTGCTGGAAAACCGGAACGAGCTAACCGGAGCGGAGCGGACTTTCGCGGGCGCGTACCACCAGGACGACGTTATCAGGTACACGACCGGGAGCAAAAAGCACGGCATCAGCGCGGGCGAATATGCGCGCGTTCTGACTGCCGATGAGAAGACCAACACGCTCACCGTCAAGCTGGACAAGAGCGGGCAACAAGTCAGCTACGACCCGAAAAGATTGCAGGGCGTGAGTGTGTACCGCGAGGCCGAGCGCGAATTTTCCGCAGGCGACCGCTTACAGTTCCGTGCCCCGTACCACGCGCAGAAGGTGACGAACGGCGAGCTAGGGACGCTTGAGAAAATCGAAAAAGGAAAGCTAACCGTTGCGCTTGATTCAGGTCGCAGCGTGGAGTTTCCGATTGATAAGAACAGACACATAGATCATGGCTACGCCGTCACGTCGCACTCGTCGCAGGGGCAGACGGTTAATCGCGTGTTCGTCAACGCCGACACCCGCGAGCCGGATAAATTACTCAATCAGCGCATGGCTTACGTCGCCACGTCCCGCGCCCGACTGGATGCCCGTATCTATACGGATTCAGACCAGCGACTAAGCGCAGCCCTCGCGCGCCAGGTTGATAAGAGCACGGCACTTGAGGCGAACCGCGAAACCCCCGAAACGAAGGCGCGAAGGCTTCGCACCTTCGCGCCGAGCCGGACGCCAGAGCCGACGCGGGCAGAGCGGCCAGCAGGAACGGAGCGGCCACCGGCAGAGCGAGCGGCGAAGCCGGAAGCGACGAGGCTGCCCGACTCGACGAGACAGACAGACCCGACTAGCGCGGCCTACCAGCAGACGCTACGCGGCATCGTAGAGCAGCAGCAGGAAGCGCGGGAGCAGCTACCTATTCCCGCCCGGCCACCCGCCCGGCCTTACGTCACGCTCACGCCCGTTGACGCGAACCGGCCAGCCGCCGAGATGAGCGCCGAGCTTGTCAAAATGGCTAACGAGAATCACCGTGACCTGACGGGCCAGGACATAGCCGCGCCTGTGCAGAAATTCATGCAGCAGATATTTACGCAGCAGGCAGACCGTCCACCGACCGAGAAGCAGCTAGAGAACCTAGAGGCCACCAGCAAGGCTTTAGGACTCACCGAGCTGCCGCAGATGAGCACGTCGCTACAATCTTCGCTTTGGCGGGCGCACAACGCGCCCGACCATTCAGAGATACTAGAGCAGCTTACCCAAGTCTCTACAACGGCCTACACGCAGCACCAGCAGCAGCAGTCGCGCACCATCGAGCTACCCGAACCGAGCAGAGATATAGGCATGAGCATTGACTAAGAAAAGAGGAAGTATGAAATACACCAACACACTCACCGCCGCACTTGTCGCCCTTTTACTCACGCTCACCACCAGCGCGACCGCGCAGACCGGAGCGACGGCGCAGGCCACCCCCGACACCCGCACGACCACCGAGAGAGAACAGGACGCCGCCGCCGAGCGTTGGCGCGTGCAGGAGCGCGCACGACTCCAAAGGGAGAAGGAAGCCAGTGCAGCAACGCCCGCGCAGAATAACGACGCCGGCAGCGTGCCGGATTCAGATGCAGAGTTGCATAGGCAGCTTGACGCCGACCGGCGAGGGTTCGAGGCCGAGTCTAAGAAAGCGCAGGCCGACCTTGACCGGCGATTGAATCAGGCCAGCCGAGAAGTCCGAGCCATAGGCCAGCAGCAGCCGCAGACCGCGCCCGCGCAGAGCTTCTCCACCGACCCGATCATGCAGGAACGCGCACGCGCAGGAGAGGAAGCGCGGGCGAAGTTCGAGCAGCAGCAGCGAACGGAGGCCGAGCGCGAGCAGAAAATTTTACCCCTTGCCGGTTTGTTCCTTGCTCTCATGTTCTTAGTGATGATTGCGGGAGCTATCAAATATCCGAAAACAGGAATCCGCGCGGGCTTGCTTGTGGCCGTGTTCGGCGCGGCGGGCTTTGCGATCCTCTTTTACTTGAGCCGAGCAGATTTTTATTCAGGCCAGAACCGAACGACGGCCAGCGTGATAATAACAATCGGCTGGAACGTCTCTCTGCTAATCGCCTGTATAGGAATAGCGAAAGCGATAGCTAACCTTTGCGCCATCCCCAAAGATAAAACCGTCCGACTCGTCGCCGTGCTAATAGTGAGCTTCGGAATCATCTTTGCGGGAGGCTATATGCTGGACGTATCCACGAACGGCAGCACGCTACGACTCGCCGGACTGTTCACCTTACTAGCAGGGATATTTTCATTCGTCGGCGGCATGGTGAAAGCGGCCAGAGGCAGCAGCGCGAGCGGCGAGAGTGAGGACGCTTATCATGGTTCGGCACGCTTCGCCACCGATGAAGAAATCAACGAGCTAACCGTTAAGCGAGGCCAAGAGGTTGAGCCGGGCAGCTTCATCCTTGCGCCGCCAGAGCCGGAGAAAGGCCGAAAGGCTCAGGTTGTATTGCCCCGGATGCAGACGACGCAGCACGGGCTAATTTTGGGCGGAACAGGCACAGGTAAGAGCAGAGGCTATTTCCTTCCGAACTGCGCTCAAGTCGTTGACACTTCGTTAGTCGTCACCGACCCGAAATCAGAGCTTTGGAAACTGACGAGCGGATTTAGAGAGAAGGCTTTGAGGTACGCGCCTGCCGACCCCGACGCCAGCGCGGGCTTTAACTGGATACAGCTTTGCAATGATGCGCGCATGGCCGAGCTATGCGCCCGCGCCATCATAGCGAGCGGCAACACCAGCCACACCGACCAATTTTTTATTGATACCGAGTCTGCTTTCCTCGCGGCATTGTTCGCGCACGCCGCTACACTTCCAGAGGCCACACCGTTGACGGCCTACGGCCTCTTTACGAAGCAGCCGCAGGAAGATTTGATGAAGCAACTGCTAGAGTCGCCGAGCGAGGTAGCGCGCGATCAGGCTGTAATCTTCATGCAGACCGACTCACGATATAGAGGCGCGATTGTTCCCGCCGTCTCAGGCCGTCTCCAATTCATGCGAGATAAAGCCGTCCGGCGATTCACGAGCGCGACACTGGACGCGCCCGACTTCGGACGCCTGCGCCAAGAGCCGACCGCGCTCTATTGGTGTTTGAGAGAGCAGGACATTGTAAGACTTCGGCCTCTCACTTCCCTTTTCTTCACCGTCCTACTTGAGCAGATCGCGGGCGCACCGGAAGGCGGGGCGGGCGTACCCGTTACGATGATGCTTGACGAGTTCGCCAACATCGGAACGATACCCGACTTTGAAACGACAATCTCACTGGCGCGCGGTCGCGGCGTTGCTTTGTGGTTAGGCGTGCAATCGCTTTCCCAACTCGATAAGAGTTACGGGCGCGAGAACGCGCAGACCATCATCACGAATTGCTCAACAAAGATCGCCCTTCACGGTCTGGACTACAACACCGCGAAATATGTTTCCGATATGTTGGGCGAGAGCACCATTGTTGCCAAGCGTCACGGATTCTCTTTTTCTCCCACCGGCTTAATCAGCGTGAGCAGGCACGGCACGGAGCACAGAAAGATGCTACTGACGCCGGACGAGGTAATGAGGTTGAGCGAGACGGAAGCCATTATTAGAACCGGCAACAAGTACCCCATGACACTTAAAAAGGGATACTACGACGAGCCAGCGCGCACGGCGCACACGTCCACGCTCGGCGATGCAATCACTAAAGACTTCCCTCCCCTCGTTCTGGCAGGCAGCGCGGCGGCGACCGGCGACGGCCTAGACGGTACGGCCAACGCGAAGCAGACAGAGGCAATAGACCTTTTGTAAGGAGCGCGGGCGATGTCTGAAAGCAAAGGCATGGTTGTAGTATTCGAGAAATCGCAGAGTACCTGGACAGGCCGATGCGCGTCACGAAGGGCAAGGCCGGAATCCGAGACGACCCGAAGGAGTGCGTCACGCGCTGATGGTTCGCGCTGGACTACGACGAGTTGACGGCATCGCAGGCCGACAACTATTTAACCGATGGCAGAGGCAGCCCGCGCTACGAGCGAGTTATTTATCTCATCTCTCTTAAAAGCGACGAGCGGCCACGCTTCGCCGGAAACGATGATGAGCTTTCGGAAGTGATGAGAGCAGCCACCGTCGAAGGGATGCAGATACTAGCGGCATGGGCTTTAGACAAAAAGTTTCACTTACACGAAAAGTAGGCGGTCTGCACAAAAAGTCTTAGGAGGGTTACGTTAATATTAGTGCGAGGATAGCATCAACAACATGAACTATTTTCAACGATGGAAAAAAACTACCATCACTAATCAGGCGTTAGTCATAACGGGTGTGCTCGTGGCCTTCAGTTCATTGGTCTATACGAGTGCAACCATATTTCAAATCATCATGTGGAATCGAAGCGCGGAACAGACAACCCAACAAACCGACAAATTGATTGCGGCTTCCGAGAGAATAGCTAGCGCCAGCGCGACAGCGGCTGAAGATGCTCGCAAGTCCAACGCAGAAACGGCCAATAGAATTGACCGGATGACACGGGCTAATGAGGAACTTGCAAACGCTGCCGCTAAACAAGCTAACAGTTCTGAGACATCCGCTAGGGCGGCTGAAATTCAAGCCAACACCTCTCAAGTAACAGCTAGGGCGATAGGGCAAAACACTCGCATTGCTCAAGACACATTTCGATTGGTGGAGCGTCCGTCCCTCGGAGTAGAAGGCGTTGCGCTTCGCCCTCTTGTGCCGGGTGAAGAGGCTATTGTGAGAGTGACTTTCAGAAATTCGGGTCATACCCCTGCTACTCACTTCACTATCCAAAGTTATCTGAGTTTTCAGCAAGCTAGTGATATTAACGTCCCATGCCCCACGATAGAGTTGACGGAACTTAGTGGACTGTTGAGCCGCAGCACTGTCCCTATTAACGGTACAGCACATGCAGTTGCTCAAAGTTTTATTAAACTCAACGACGAGTTCGTCAAAGCGATAAATAGCGGTAAGATGTGGCTCTATGTATATGTGATAGTTAGATATGAAGGTTCTGGGCAGAGGTATTTTAGCGAATTTTATGCCCGATTCGATCCCGAAGATGAGGGGAGTTTTATAATATGTGGCGAGCACAACAACTCCAATTAGGAAAAAGCAAAAGGACACTTAGCGACGTACACATATGCGGGGATGGTGCAGAATTTGAAAGTGTGCGGCGTCGAACTCGATATAAGAATCAGCAACGACGCAGCGGCAGATATTTTACTCGCCGCCTGAACAGCCGCAGCCTTACGGAGCGAGCATCAGCGAGAACGCTGAGCCTTTGCCGGATGTGGCCGCGATATTCGGCGCAGCGTGCGGCGACAGTCCGCGCCTTGAGCTTTGCAGCGTCGAAGATTGGGATTGTACCGACAGCCTGTTACTCGAATTAGACCCGACTTTCCAGACTATTGAAGGCAAGCAATAACTAGGCTAGAATCTGCCGCATGACAACACGCTCACGATTACCAAAGATGCCGAAGCCGCAGAAGGAAACTTCTACCATCAAACTTAAAGCTGTGTTCGCTTCACTAGACGGCAAGGACAGTACCGCCGACGGAACACAGTTTGAAAAAGAACTCAGGGAGCTAATCAGGAAGTTCAAACCTAAATCCGAGTTTAAGCACAACATAACTACGGAGCAGGTTAGCTACAAGAGCAACACGTAAGGTAGAGCAGCACCGCCGCGTAGGAGGGGAGTATGAGAACCATGTTTATGCACTACTTAACAGAGACATAGAGAGCAAAAAGAAACCATTGAGCATATCGAGCGGTACGGAAATGAGCAGAAGCAGTTTACCTTCTAGATTACTGAGAGTCTTTCTTTGTCATTCATCCGATGACAAGCCAACCGTGCGTGTCCTTTACGAGTCACTGAAGAGTAATGGCTTTGGTCCTTGGCTAGACGAAGAAAATCTCCTGGCAGGTCAAGATTGGAATTATGAAATTCCCAAAGCAGTACGCAGCAGCGATGTAGTTGTTGTCTGCCTTTCTTCAAGCTCTGGTACGAAAACAGGTTATGTACAGAAAGAAATTAAAATCGCTTTAGACGTTGTGGACGAACAGCCGGAAGGTACTATCTTTATAATCCCGGCGAAACTAGAAGAATGTGATATACCGGATCGGTTGAAAAGATGGCATTGGGTTAACTTGTATGATGAGAATGGTTATGGAAGGCTAATAAAGTCTCTGCAAGGCCGTGCTGAGGGTTTGGGCTTGATTGTGAATTCCCTACCAGAAGAAGACGATAATGCAGATAGTCTCTACGATGAAGATGAAATGTTAGACGGCGGCACCCACATGACCTTTCCTTGTGACCTTGATGAAGGCGAAAAGATAAAAATTGATTTAAAGAGTAGCGAACCAGTAGATGTTCTGATAATGGATGAGGGAGACTACCAAGAATGGCACGATAAAGGCGAGGTCAATCTTTTATATAAAGAGTATTTGGAGAGAGAGCAATTACATACCTTGTTCACTGCTCCAGACACTGGTAAATATATCGTTGTTGTTCGCAATGAACTTGATGATGAAGCCAAGATTCAATTAACGATTGAACCCACCGAATAAAATTCTGTTCAAAGAATAGGGCTACTTACGTAGCCTTTTGTGTATGCGTCGGTATCCCACCCACCCCCGACTCTTCGAGTCGTAATAAGGAATTAAGAGTAGAGTTGGGAAGAGGGACCCCAGAACTTACTGTTACGGAAGGTATAGGCTCATCTGATTTAAATAAGGCCTCGTACAGCTCTTTACCTTTATCTATCGGAAACACATCAAAGGTGCAGTTAACAAAATGAACGTTTTTTATACCAATCCATCCCTGACCATAAATTATGCTGCAATTTTCAAAAGTGACATCTTCAAATGAATTGGCATCAAGGTTTATTTCTTTACCAGTAATTATCTTTTGTTCTTGTTCTTTCGGTATTTTTTTATCAGTAACTATATTTTGCTCTCTTTCCTTCAATATTTTAATGGGAGCAGGTTGCAATGTGCGCTGTCTAGCTAGCTTTGAGACAGCCGCTTTCAATTTATCTTGCTGATCGAATCCATAATTTTGACCCAACAAAGTCAGCCCATGCTGATTAACCTTTTTCCGTTCTAGCACGATATTTTTAGCAGATGCTTTATCAAGAACATCGTTTGTAATGTTCAAAGCGACGGTTTTCTCTATGGGGTCCTGTGTATCTCTAACGAGGCCTATTGTCTTTTCGAGTATCTCCTCTATCGTTTTCCGATCAAATGACCGTTCTCCAAAATATAATTTTAACTGTAAGCCCAACTCCGTGAGTTGCTGTTGGATACTTACTTGTCTCTGATCTATAGCATCTAATTTACTTACCTTCTCTTCAACTCTTACCAATCTTTGAAGTGGTTCAGTTAGTTGCTTTCCTACCACTCTTTCGATGTTACCGTTGACAGTTAAAGCAAGGTAAATGGAAATTCCCAAAGAAACTACCACCGCAATCAAAGCGAAAAGTTTTAGAAACTCCCTTTGTTGATTAGTGAGTAGTGGCTTTGGATTTTGGCTGCGCTGCTTAGTGACCATAGTGTGATGGCCTTGAAATGTTGCAGGTAAGTGCTGACAGAATAATGCCCGCAACTCTGATGAGAATTGTCCAGTTAGTTGACGTTTTTTTCTACCTAATGAAAACCCTTGTCGCTGCTGCAAAGTCACTTCCTAATGCTAGAGCTTCTGGACGTGAGGCATGGAAAGCGTTGCCTACAAGATGCAGCAGCGAGGAGGTGACTGCTGACAGAGACTTACGGCCATAGCCTCTGAAAGACGAACCCAGAATAGATCATAAGTTACCCCCAAGTAAATAGAATTTGTTGAAAGTGGTACGGCAGCAGGATTTAGAGTTCCGACAGAATTATTAAGAGGGTAGATAGTATAGAGACGGGGCGCATGAGGCGAGCGTTCGTCATAAGCGGCGCATGCGTCATAGGATTTATTGCTAGCGTTCTTATCACAGCCTGTATGACACTTCTCGCAGCAGCGCATTAAAGAATCTCCGACCACTAGATTTTGTGGTTAACGCTTTCGTGAAGAACGCCCGCCAATTGTCACGGCGGGCGTTCTGGCGTCGGAGAGCCGACCACAATCTATTGTGGTTTGATGCTTAAAAACGAGCGCGACCGAGCGAGCCGCGACAGTTCAAACACAAACCGCGTCGGATAAGGTACATTACGTCGGATTATCCACCTGTCTGATTGGTTTCATCTATCCATGTAGCGCCTTGCATGTCGTCGCGGAGTATCCTAAGCGGTTGCTCGTTGTGCTCCATTGAATTGACAGAGATAGACCAGCCTAGCATTTCCCACTCAGCGCCGAGTCTCTGACGCCAGCACCAGAGATGTTCATGGCAGACGTAGTGGGTTTCGGCGGGGCTGCCTTCTTCGTGTAGGGTTAAGGTTGCTTCAACTCGCCCCGCTGCCCTATGAGGACAGTTTGGCTCTGCACACCTAACGACCATAACGAATGTCCTAGAGGGCAGAGGAATTGAATCCCGGCATGACTTGCAAAGGTATTCCATGCCCGACACGGGTTCGTTAGTTATCACATGCCCCGTTTGACAGTGAGCTAGTGCGCCGCATACGGAGCATTTCGTGTCGTTCCATTGCACATCGGTTGTCATAAGCCAGAACCTATTGCCCTGCGTTGGCTACCGCGATGAGCGAGCGTCAGCGAGCTTATAGATCAGAGATTCCCGGTATTTGGAATATTCCGCTGTCTTGGTTTTCGTAAACCGGGGTGAAGCCATTCACGAATCCCGCGAGGCGAACTCTCGTCGTCGGCCAGAGTGGTGCAGGCATGAAAGCCTCTTGCTCCTCATCCACGCATGAAGGCAGAGCTTTAGGCTCTTGCGTGGCCGCTTCCCTCTTTGGTGGAAACAAGTAGTCTAGCGCGGCTGACGTGAGTTCATAGGTTACAACCCCTAGCGCATCTATTGTTCTAAATGCTGCCTTAGTAGCTTCGGGGTGCTTTGCCGTTAACATCACCAGCGAGACGAAAGTTTCAGCGAAGTTTGATTCAGATTGTTTCTTACTCATTTGAAAACCTCTCCCCTGCTTTGATAAGCCCCGCGCCGGGACTACGCGAAAACCTCTCTACCCTTTTGCCTACCGTGACGAGCGAGCGTCAGCGAGCGAGTGTAGCGAGCGCCGCGCCGCGTGCCGAACATTCAAGCAGCAGGCGCGAGCGTAACCTTTCCCGGTTAGGTGGATAATCTTACCCCCAAGCCCTTTGATTCTGGAAGGCGGATTTAGTTCCCTTCCCTTCGAGGCGTGCAGGACTTCGTACCTTCGTTTCGCGGGTTTCGCGGCTATGATCTGAAGCCCTAAAAACCACGGAGGCCGCTTTCACGCTTTAGCGCGGGCGGCCTCCGTAATTTAGTCTGGTCTGAGTCTCAAATCATGCAAGGCGAAAAGTGTTAAAACATCCTCTCTTAACTGCTAGGCTCTTTGGCAAGTTTACCCACCCTTACAAGACTTTCTTTCCAGATGAACCTAGTTTGATGGTTTCGATTGCCTATTTTGTTCCCAAGTTTAAACTCACCGCAATTTAACCTTTGTAGCTCTGTGAACGTCTTAATTATGTCCTTACGCGAAATATTAATTCCCGACAGCGTAAGGTAAGAAAGTAAGCTGGTAACGGTCGTCATGCTCCACTTGTTTTGTCTTGAAGCAAAACTATTCAAGACTACCCTAGCCGAAGAATCCGACCTATAAAGATTTCTCAAACCGCTTGTGTCAACATTTAAATTGCTCATGGCTCCTCCTTACTCAGCGTTGAATAAAGAGACTCAGACCGGCGGGACTATACAACAAGCATTGAGAGCTGCACAAGATTTCGCAGCTTCGCTTCGTGGCTTTCGTGCCTCTGAAAAAGCGAGGCCGCTACATAGGTTAATCCGAGTCATGAGTTGGGCAACACGCCAGCGTGAACCAAGTTGTAGTGGAGAACCTTCAGCTTGAGCGTGTTCCAAAGTCCGCGCCATGAACGAGAGAAAACCCGATCAATAAAGCGATGCCACCACTGACTGAACATCGTCTCAATACCTTGCCGCACTTGCGACAGCAGAAACTTATACTGCGGAGCCGCGTCGCGTGTGATGAGCAATGTCTCGCACTCATCCCTCAACGCGGTGGCGCAACGCTCCCCACGATAGCCCAAGTCCCCAATCGCCACCCCGCCGTCTATGCCGTTGGCCAAGACAGTCGCCGCCGGGCGGTCGTCCTCATTGGCAGGCGTCAAGACAAGATTCATGACGCGTCCGCCAATATGCCGCAACGCGTGCAATTTGAAGCCGAAGAACCATCCCTTGCTCGTCTTTCCAAATCGCGCGCCATCTTCTCTCAGCAGGCGCACTCTCCCATGCCGCAAGCTGTGACACAACGGAATCGGCTTACTGTCAACGAGATACAATCGGGCTTGGCGAGCGTCATGACCGCAGGTGCTGGCGAGCAACTCGGTGATGTGCGCTCCAAGCAGATGCAGCCGATGCAGCCATTGCGCGTAAGAGGGCAAGCGTGGGAAAGCAGTCCGCCAGTTATGCGCCACCAACCGATAAGTCTGTTTGAGGGTCGCCACGCCAAAGATACCTTGCAACAAAGCGATGCTCAGAACTTCCGCATCCGTAAAGTGCGGTCGCGCGTGCGGCGAGCGTCGCCAGTGCAAGAGTCTTGGGCGCGTTCTCAGAAAGTCATCAACAAAGCAGTAGATTTCTGTCATCTGATGCTCTATGCTCTCGGTCATAGGTCGTCGTCCTGTGGTGGTAGAGGTAGTGTCGCAACTTCATTCTACACACTGCTCAAGGACTGACGACCTTTCTTTTTCAACTCATGACTGGGATTAGGTTAGAGATATAATGCGTGTAGCTCATCGAGCATCACGGAGAGAAGTTAGCTAATGCAGCCACTTGTGAATAACCCGATATGGGTTATAGTGACGCAGGATAAAAACAACTCTAGGACAAATCTATAGTGGAAGCTGCCAAAAACGCCGCACAAAGAAAAACCAAGCCGACAAGTACCGTTGGCAGAGGCCGCGCAATCGAAACAATCGCCGCCCCAGATGTCACCGCTTGGCACGATGAATTAATCTCTATTCAACTCGGCGACAGTCTGCAATTCTATCCACAGTGGGAAACACCGACGGTCATTGTTTCGGATGGCGGTTATGGCGTTTTAGGTTTTGAAGGCGACACGTCCGATCATCTCGACTTGCCCGCCTGGTACGAGCCGCATATTGCCGCATGGTCGCAGAGGGCGACGCCGGCAACAACGCTTTGGTTTTGGAATTCTGAAATAGGATGGGCGGCAGTTCATCCCATCCTAGAAAGATACGGCTGGCGCTACGTCAACGCGAACATCTGGAATAAGGGAAAGGCTCACATCGCGGGCAATGTGAACACCACCAAAATACGTCGCTTCCCTGTCGTCTCCGAGATGTGCGTTCAGTATGTTTACGAAGCCAAAATAAACGGCCTGTTACTTAAAGAATGGTTGCTCAAGGAATGGAAGCGAACAGGTCTAACGCTCCGCAGGGCTAACGAAGCGTGCGGGGTCGCGGACGCGGCAGTTCGCAAATATTTAGATCAGGGCTATCTCTGGTATTACCCACCGCCGGAAATGTTTGTGAAGATGCAGGAGTACGCCAACAAGCAAGGCGAGCCAGATGGAAGACCTTATTTTTCGATTGACGGAACGAACCCCGGCACAGCCGAGCAGTGGGCGGCCATGCGTTCAAAGTTTTATTGTCCGCACGGCTTCACGAATGTTTGGGATCGTTCAGCACTACATGGCGCAGAACGGTTCAAAATCAATGGGGACTCAGGCAAGGCAGTCCACCTAAATCAAAAGCCTTTGGATTTAATAACGATGCTGATTAAAGCATCATCAAACGAGGGCGATGTAATTTGGGAGCCGTTCGGCGGTCTATTCACGGCCTGCGTTGCCGCGTGCAGATTAAAACGACGTGGCTTTGGTGCGGAGATTGATCCGACCTATTTTCATTACGGCGTGCGCCGTGTCACTCAAGAATCTCACCAACATCTTCATCCCTGATAGCGAAGCGATCTTCTAGGGCTTTGCGTATCACCGAATCAGAACCTTTAGAGAGCAAACGATTCCACTGAGCGACGGTCAGGCCGTGAATCGTTGTGCCATAAACTCGCCGTTTGAAATCCTCAATGCCGCTGTGGACGATGCGATCTATCTTTGCGAAATTCGTATCGAGCCGATAAGGGAAGTGATTGACGAGCTGGCGCAATAGCACCTGATAGTTCGCTGTTGGCTTGTATTTCTTCCCTTCCCTGCCCCAACTCTCGACGAGGCGTTGAGCCTCGTCGAATTGCTCTGGCGTGCCCTGCCACTTGAGGCCGTTCGTGTTGGTCTGTTGAAGATTGCGCGTGCGCGTCGTCGTATCTTCCGGCTCAAGGACGAGGTAATCAGGCGGATTGTGATAGTGCGTATCGCGCGCCTCCGCAACCGAGCGACCCGACACCACACAGACATCAACGATGTATGGCTTGCCGAAAATCAGTTGATCGGGCAGCCAGGCCAAAAGGCAAACGTAGGTCTGATCGTCTTTGAAATGATTTTGGCTATCCTTGAAGCGAGCCGTGATCTCGGTAGCCAGAGGAAACCATGCTTTGATTTCAAAGCCCGGCTGAGGCTTAACTGTCCCCTCGAAAATCGCATCAGGGAAACCAGGGTCTTGACGCTTCCACACGCCGAGGCTCTCATACTCTGGTTGGTCGTTAAGAAATTCTACGGTGTTGAATTCAATGAGATTGCCCAGAAGGGGCGAGAGCTTCGAGACGACTTTCGCCAAGTTGACGGCAGCATCAGGGGAAATAGGTTTCGAGATCGTCAGAAGGTCGAAAACATGCCCGGCCAGCCCTTGCAGATGCAACGAGGCAGAGTCTAATACTTCCCTGCTATTCATCTGCGCGCCTTCCGTTTTGAAGGTTCAGCCATGCGCTTTTCTATCTCTCGCACAATCCGGCACGGATTAATGCCAATGGCCTTAGCAATCTTCACAAACTCGACCACATCGAGCCGTCTTTCCCGGCGCTCATACTTGGACACGAAGGATTGCGGCTTATTCAAACGGTCGGCCACTTCTTGTTGAGTCATGCCCGCCGTTTTTCGGGCGGATATTAGGCTATGAAGAAAGGCTTCATATTCGGCTGTGAAGACAGACTTCAATAGTTGAGTTTCCTGTCACTGACTTTGTCCGAAATTATCCTAATAGGGGTTATAGTGTTATCCCATAACGGGTTTAGGCAGTGGGGCACTGCCCGAAGCCACGAAACCCGCGAAACAGAGGTGCGAAATATATTGCTCGACTTCGCACCTTATGTTAAAAACCATCTTATGAGCATGAAGAAAAAAGATGCTGCCGCCTTTCTCGGAATCTCCACCCGCCAGATTGAGAACTACGCCCGCGCCGGACGCATCAGCGTTCGGAAGGAGCGGGGCAAGACCGGGGATATTTCGGTCTATGATGAGGAAGAATTGCGCGGGCTGAAAAACGAGCTGGATGCTAGGCGCGGAGTGATTCAGGCCGCAGTAGTGCGCGAGCTGGCAGCGACCGACGAGGCTGAGCCGCACACCAACGGCGACAGCCGCGAAAGCTCCGAAGCGATACGCGCCTTTGCTTCGCAGCTTTCGCGCCTCTCTCCACAGGAGTTTATAGCCCAACTCGCCGCCGCGATCTTGACGCAGGCCGAGCAGAGACAGCAGGCGGCGCAGATGCAGATTGAAGCAGGGCAGGGGCAGACCAAGCCGGAACAAGGCGAGCAAAGGCCAAAGAAGCTCAGGCACGACCCCAACGAGACGCGGATCAGCGACCTTGCCGCGAAGCCTCTTTTGACAAGAGCCGAGGCCCAACGCTACACCGGCTTGAGCAGGGAGCTACTACGCAAGGCCGTCACGTCAGGCAAGGTGAAAGAGGTAAAGCTAGGCCATGCGTACCGGATGAAGCGAGCCGAACTAGATAGCTACATTGGGACTCTATAATGCAGGAATCTACACCCCCTGTAGATTCTACACCCCGCGTAGATTCCACAACGACCACGTACTTTGAGGAGCGGAATCACGTACTTTGAGGAGCGGAAAAAAGGCTTAAATGAAGAATCCGCTTGTCTTATCAGACCCTAGACTGTATTAGACTCTTTTAGACAACAACAACAGAGAATTTGTTGTTGCTGATTTCTTCTCAGAAGGGCAATCCAATGAGCGCGCAGCTTGACCTAATCCCACAGAACACGATCAGGATTGAAACGGCACTCTCGCGGTTTCCCGTTCATAAACTGTCGAAGAAGGGAAACATCAGCATTGAGATCAACGAGCGAGATCGCACCGGGCAGATTAAGACGAAATGGGAAGTGACTTACAACAGCAAGTACGGTCAGCCCGGCCAGCTCGCATATAAAATTGATAGCCTCGTCGTTAATCGAAGGATAGACGACGAACGGCCATCAATCTCGAAGATCATCCAGCTAGGGAGTCTCAGCGAGATTTGCCGAGAGCTAGGGATGCCGGCGAGCGGCAAGAACACAAACCACGTCAAAAAAGCCCTTCGACAAAATGCCTTCGCGGGTATTACTGCAAAGATAACTTACAGAGCGACCGACGGAGCAGAGCGGAGCATTGAGGCAGACTTTACGCGATACAGTGTCATTTTCACCGGCGAGAGGTTTCCAGACGGCAGGAAGGCAAACGCGGTCTATCTGATTCTGAATGATGTTTACATGAAGGTACTGAACGAGGCGCAGACCCGCCCACTCGATTATGATTACCTGCGCGACCTTTCCCCGGCAGCCCAACGATTTTATGAGCTGATCGGTTTTCAGATTTACGCTGTCCTCAAGCACGAGCGCCCACGCGCGAGGCTGTCATACTCCGACTTTTGCACCCGCGCCCCACAGACCCGCTATCTGGATTGGGAACACGTCAGAAAGCAGATGTATAAGGTTCACGCCCCGCACTTGAAATCTGGATACTTGGCAAAGGTCGAGTTTCAGCAGCAGCAGGCCGAGAGTGGAGAACTAGACTGGATAATGCTCTACACCCCCGGCCACAGGGCAAAGGCTGAGTTTAGAGAGGCCAGCAGGAAGCCTCGCGCATTGCCCCGACCGCAAGCCGCGAAAGCTACGAAACCGAGTCACGAAAGCTACGAAGCCTTGCCATCGGCCACGCTCCCACCAGCCGCCGCGAGCCATGAGGCCAACGACGCAAACGAGCAGCTTGTGAGCAAGTTAATGAGTTATCACGTAGCAGAGGCGACGGCCAGAGAATTAGTCAGAGATTATCGAAAATCGGTCGAGCTTCAGCTACGAGCTTTGCCCCACCGGAACACAGGGAAAATCAAAGACCTCACATCATGGCTGATAAAGGCTATTCGAGAAAATTACGAGCTGCCCGAAGCGATGAAAACCGCGCTGGAGAAAGAAGCAGAGGTTAAGAAGCGGTTAGCCAAGCATGAGGCAGAACATACGCGCCAGAGGCGCAGGGATGCGCTACAAGCGGCCTATTACGATTTTCTCAGGGCGAGGGAAGGGGAACACCGGAGCGAGCGCCAGAAGGCTTACAGCGCCTTTTTAGAGTGTGAGGCAGGGGAGCGGGCGCAGATCGAGAACAGCCGAGTTTTCAAGCCCAAATTCAAAGCGCACCAGCTCGCCATCTTCGACCAGGATGAAACCCACCTCGACCGGCTCAGAGAGTATTTCGGGGAACCGACCCTTGACGAGTGGCTAGAGCAGAACCCCGACCTGAGCTAAACAGCCCCGCCAGAGCGCCGCAAATGCCCCCAGGACGCGCCGCAGCAGGGGAAGGGAATGGCAACCCGCCCGCGCTCAATTTGGGGAGACACGCCTTCATATACAGTTTCTTACTTTGAAGTGCAGTTCAGGCTTACTTTGAAGTACGACCCGACCTCGCACGGAAAGGGGAGACGACAAAAATGCTGCATTTTTCGCGTTCGCCGAGCGATCAACTGCACTTAAAGGCAAACGAC
>JBAVPI010000911.1:0-11728 GCA_049692915.1 Pyrinomonadaceae bacterium | reverse complement strand
GCTGAGAGCACCGCGCCCATCACCGCCACGCCGACCGCGCCGCCGATGGAGCGCGCAAACTGGTTGAGCGACGTGGCGACGCCGAGTTGCGCGCGCGGCACGGCCTGCTGCACGGCGATTAACAGCGTCAGCATCGTCAGTCCCAACCCCGCGCCGATGAGCACCAGATCAATGTAGAGCCAGACGCGCGCCGTCTCGCGCCCGTACATCGAAAGCATGGCGAAGCCGATTGTGAGCAGAATGAATCCGACGATGCTCGTCGGGCGATAGCCCACCTTCAACAGCAAGCGCCCGCCGACGACGGAGAGCGCGACCCAACTCAGCATCAACGGAGTCAGGAGCGAGCCTGCGGCGGTCGCCGTCGCGCCTAAAGCCCCCTGCGCGAAGAGAGGCACGAAAGAGATCGCGCCGAACATCGCCACGCCCGCGAGAAACCCCGCGACGACCGCGACCGTCACGATGCGATTATTGAAAAGCGCGAAGGGGACGATGGGGTCTCCTGCGCGCCGCTCGACCCGCACGAAGAGGAGCGCCAGCGCCGCCGCCGAAGCGAAGAGCAGGAGGTTACGCGCGCTCGTGAGCGTCGCCAGACTCGCGCCGCCCTCGACGAGCGCCAGCATCAACAGCGTGATGGCGGCCATCAGCAGCGCAGCCCCCGCGTAATCAATCGTCGGGCGCTCGCGTCGCTTCGGCTCCTTCAGCGCGAGGCCCATGATGAGCGCCGCCGCCAATCCCACCGGCAAGTTGATGTAGAAGACCCAGCGCCAGTTCAACTGATCCGTGATAAAGCCGCCGACCACCGGCCCGATGACGCTCGACAGTCCCCACACGCCGCTAAAGAGCGACTGCACGCGCGCGCGTTCCTTGAGCGTGTAGATGTCGCCGATGATGGTCATGCCGAGCGGCACGAGCGCGCCCGCGCCGAGTCCCTGTATGGCGCGGAAGGCGATCAACTGCGGCATCGAAGTCGAGAGGCCGGAGAGCACCGAGCCGATGAGAAAGACGGCGATGCCGAGTTGGTAAAACAATCTGCGGCCGTAGAGGTCTGAGAGCTTGCCCCAGACCGGCACGGTCACGGTCGAAGTGATGAGATACGCCGAGAAGACCCAACTATAATGACTCAAGCCCCCTAGCGAAGCGATCACCGTCGGCATCGCCGTGCTCACCACCGTCGCTTCCAGCGCAGCCAGAAACATCCCCGTCAGCACGCCCGCCGTCACAGCCCAACGCCGCCGCTTCGACATCTCCAGCACCGAGTCGGAATCCGTCAACGCCCCCTCGTCCGAATAACCTTCCATGCGCTCCTTCACCGTCGAGAAATTGATTTACGGCTAGAGACAGTGTGGCCCACGTCTGTGCTGATTTAATTGCGAAACTCCTGCGACACCATCAATCCGCGCGACCCGCCGTCCAACACGCCTATGCCGAGCCTGCCGAATTGCGGGCGCAGGATGTTGGCGCGATGGCCGGGCGAGTTCATCAACCCCGTGTGCGCGATGGAGAGCGTCGGGGCGAGCGCGAGATTTTCGCCCGCCGTGCGGAACGTGACGCCCGCCTCGCGCATCCTCGCGAAGGGATCGCGGCCTTCGGGCGTGTAGTGTGAAAAGTAGCCGCGCGCGAACATGTCCGCCGAGTGGAGACGCGCCACTTCGGTCAACTCAGGGTCGGGGGCGAGTTGTGAGAGACCAACTTTAGCGCGCTCTTCGTTAACGAGCGCGAGCATCTGCGCTTCGAGTTCGGGCCGCGGGTGCGTGTCGGCGACTTTGAAAGGCAGTTGGACTGTCTCGTCCGACTCAGGCTCGACCGTCAGCTTGTTGAGCGTCTGCGCGATGGCCTCGTCGAAGATCGGCGCGAGCGCGGCTTCGAGGTCTTCCGTGGACTCCGCGAGGCGGTTCGTCAAAACGCTTTCGCGCGCACGACTTCGCAAGCCTTCCGGCAGCGGCAACGCCAGCAGCAGCGACGCCGCAATCGCCGCCGAAATCACCCCGCTGACGAAACCCGGCGCGACGCCGAGCGCGCGGTTGAGTTTGCGCCGGTGCACGTCCTTCGGCAGACGCCTCAACAGCAGGTATCCCGTCAACCCGATAAGCGCCCCCGCCAGCGCCGTCGTCAAGATGAACGCCACGGGCCTGTCCCACGCTTCGGGCCAGTTCACATGCGGTCCCAGCCAGCGCGCCACCGTCTGGTAAAAACGCAGCCCCAGCAGGAGGCTTCCGGCCCACCGCAGCAGATCGAGCAGGCCGAGCAGAAAGCCGCGCCGCCATCCGTTCAGCACGCTCAACACCACGAGCGCGACGAGCAACACATCTATATAGTTCCAATTCATCATCGCCGCCGACATGTCGGCACACCTCCCCGCATCGAGAGACGCTCAAGCGTGTCCTGATTTATTTCCTCTGCCCATCATACTAAATCTAAATCAAGCCCCGCCGGATTTCGAGGTGAGCCGACACGACAACATTTTTTGATTCGAGGCAGCCAGACACAACAACATTTTTTGAGATGCAGCCTCAATGAATTTTTAAGATGCGGCCTCAATGCGAGGCCGTTCCGCGCCGAAAAAATTGCAACGTTAGTTAACTTCAATAGATACGTACAGGTAGGCTGAAATCAACAGCATAATTCTCTTGCTTTATCAGGTCGCAGACGGTTAACCTTCCGCCTCGTAGCGCCTCCTCGCTGGCTTTCCTTGCGTCACCGGCTTCCGGCGCTTCGTTCTGTACCCAAGTTCGCACAGACACAGGAATAGTAGGCCGCCGCGACCTCGTGGCCGCGGCAGCCCGAATTGAAAGAGCGCGGGTTGACTAGAACAACGCCAACACGCTCTGCAACAGACTCAACGCGGCCTCCGTCACCGAAGAACCGGCGGGCGTTTCGCCATTGGTTGTAATGCCGGTTTCAATCTGCCCTTGCGTCGTCACTGAAGACGGAGATGCTGGCGGCGTTACCGGCGGCGCTATTGGAATGTCTATCTGACCTGCAAAAACTGATACAGCAAACATGAGCGTCAACATGAATGCTGCACAGAAGTGTCGTAGATTTTTCATGGTGTTCTCCTAAGAACGGTTTTACTTGTGGTTTGTGAGAGACGGTGGGAATAGAGTCCTGACCAGCCCACCGAAGGCTAAATGCGACGGCGCATCTTAACATTTCGCCATGTTGAGATGCGTCCCAACATAACCGTCGGCACTCATTCGCCCAGTACATATAGAGGTGAGCCTCACATGACTTTGACTAATCAATTACTTCACCAGATAGCCGATACGACAATCACGCGCGACGAACGAGCACGTCTTCGCTGCCATCTCGCTAAAGAACTCGAAGACGCTGGTAATTACGAAGCCGCACGCGAAGCGATGGGCGAATTGTGGTCGCGCATTGGCGAGCGCCCCATACTTGATGGACTTGAACCGGTCACGAGGGCTGGAGTTCTGTTGCGCGCTGGAGCACTAACCGGGTGTATTGGGAGCGCCAAGCAAATAGAAGAGGCACAGGAAACAGCTAAGAATCTAATCAGTGAAAGCATCCGTATTTTCGAGACACTGCAAGATGCTAAGTGTGTGGCAGAGGCACAAACTGACCTTGCCATCTGTTACTGGCGCGAAGGTGCATACGACGAAGCGCGCGTAATACTAGGGGAAGCACTCAGTCGTCTCACCAATAAAGATAGTGAACAAAAGGCCATAGCTCTATACCGTAATGCTCTAGTTGAGAAGAAGGCTACTCGGTACGGTGATGCATTGAAGCTTTTTATGGAAGCCGCGCCTCTCTTTGAGAAGGTCAGTAGAGAGGCACTCATAGGGAAGTTTCATAACGGCTTCGCCAATGTGCTAGTTCATCTTGGACGGACTGAAAACCGGAGTAATTACATAGACCGCGCCCTTATTGAATACGCTGCCGCCAGTTATCACTTCGAGCAGGCGGGGCATGCGCGGTATCACGCGTGCGTGGAAAACAATCTCGGTTTTCTGTTCAGCACTCTGGGCAAGTACGGCGAGGCGCATGAGCATCTTGATCGGGCGCAGGCTTTGTTTACGAGTTTGAAGGACAGCGTGCATCTCGCGCAGGTGGATGAGACGCGGGCGAGGGTGATGCTGGCCGAAGGGCGTGCCGATGCCGCCGAAAAGCTTGTTCGTTCAGCCGTCCAGACGCTCGAACGTGGAGGCGAACAGTCGTTGCTCGCCGAAGCGCTGACGACGCACGGGCGCGCGCTGGCACGTCTTGGCCGTCATCAACTCGCGCGACTGACGCTGCAACACGCCGTCGAGGTGGCGCAGGGGGCGGGCGATGTGGAGGGCGCGGGTCAGGCTGCGCTCGCCGTCATCGAAGAGTTGGGCGAACAACTGACCCCGCGTGATCTGGGCGTCACCTTCGACCGCGCCGCCGAACTGCTCTCGGCCACGCGGCATCCGGGCAGCAAAGACCGTCTTGTTAACTGTGCGCGCCGCGTGCTGTTCCTCCTCGGCGTCATGCCCGTGCCCGATACTTGGGCGAACTTCTCATTCAAGGACGCCGTGCACCGCTATGAAGCCTGCTTGATCGAACGCGCTCTGACGGACGCGTGCGGCACGACGGCGCGTGCGGCGCAATTGCTCGGCATCAAGCGACAGAGCCTCGATTCGATGCTGCATACGCGTCATCAGGGGCTGCTGCCTTTGCGCACGCCGGGCGAGGCGCGCAAGAGCAGCCTGATGTTTCGCGACTCGTGCGACGCGCGGACGCGGCCCGTCACGATTCTCTACGTCGAGGACGATTCTCTGGTCGCCGATGCCATCAAAGAGATGCTGGAGGCCGAAGGCTGGACGGTGGAGACGTGCGGCGACGGGGCCGAGGCTCTCTCGAAGATCGAGGGCACGAGTGATTACGACCTACTGATTTACGATCACGGATTGCCGAACGTCACCGGGTTGGAATTGATTCGCCGGGGCCGCTCTCTGGCGCATCGCCAGCAGACGCCCGTCATCATGCTCTCGTCGAGCGATGTCGAGCGGGAAGCGCGGCGCGCAGGGGCCAACGTGTACTTGAGAAAGCCGGAGGACGCGCTCTCCTTAGCCGAACATGCCGCGCGCCTCCTCGCACGCAAGCTAAAACAGAACTAAAGATCGGGGACGGCGTGAATGGTAGGCGCTGCCGTCCCCGTGGGCACGTCTGTTTTGCGAAGTACAGACGTGCAGCGAAGCCGCCGCGCTTTTCTTGTGGCAGGGAGGCGCGGCGGTTTCCCCAAATTGTAACACCCTAAATTGTTCTGGCCTTCCAGCATCCGCGCCGGAAAAACGTCGCGCTGACGAGTGCCAGAATCGAGAACGAAATCGTAATCGCGATGAAGACGCCTCGCGGCCCCATCCCTAGCGTAATCGCCAGCACGTAGGCGAGCGGAATTTCCCAGAGCCAGAAGACGAAGAGGTTGATGACGGTCGGCGTCAGGGTGTCGCCCGCGCCGTTGAACGACTGCGTGATGACCATCCCGTAGGCGTAGAAGAGAAAACCGTAGGCGACGATGCGCAGGCAGTCCGTGCCGTAGGCCAGCACGACGGGCGTCGGCGCGAAAAGTCCGATGATCTGCGGCGCGAGCAGGACGAAGACGAGGCCGATGGTGCCGAGAAAGCACATGTTATAAAAACCGGCGCGCCACACCGCACGCTCCGCGCGTTCCGGCTTTCCCGCGCCGAGCGCCTGCCCCACCATCGTCGCCGCCGCGTTCGACATCCCCCACGAAGGCAGCAGCGCGAAGATGATGACGCGAATGCCGATGGTGTAGCCCGCCAGCGCCTCGCTGCCGAAACTTGAGATGATGCGCATCAGCCCGACCCAACTCGCCATGCCGACGAAAACTTGAAACGTCGCAGACGATGACAGGCGCAGCAGTCGCACCATCAACGCAGGCTCAAGTCGCAGGTGATGGCGCGCGACACTGACGCGACCGCCCGCGCGTACGAGTCTTGAGAGCGCGTAGAGAGCACCCGTCCCGCGCCCGATATTGGTAGCGACGGCGGCCCCCACGACGCCTAGCTTCGGGAACGGGCCGAGGCCGAAGATCAGGCACGGGCCGAGTGCGATGTTGATCGCGTTCGACAGCCACAGCACGCGCATCGCGATGGCCGCGTCGCCCGCCCCGCGGAAGACGGCGTTGATTAAGAAGAGCATCAAAATCGTGATGTTGCCGCCGAGCATCACGCGCGTGAACGTGACGTTCGCCAGCACGCCCTCTGACGCGCCCATCAAGCCGAGCAGTCGAGGCGCAAACAGCACGCCCGACACGCCGACCACAATGGCGATGATGACGCCGAGCGCAAGCGCCTGCACCGCCGTCCGCGACGCGCCTTCTTTATCGCCCTCGCCCGTGCGACGCGCGACCAACGCCGTCGCGCCGATGCCGAGTCCCATCGCCAGCGCGTAAAGGAGCGTCAGTAAAGACTCGGTCAGTCCCACCGTCGCGACCGCGTCCGAGCCGAGCTTCGAGACGAAGAACACGTCCACGACGGCGAAGATGCTCTCCATCAACATCTCCAGCACCATCGGGATGGCGAGCAGCAGAATCGCACGCCCGATTGGCCCCTGCGTGTAGTTTTGGTGAGAGCCGCGCAGCGCCTCGCGCACGGAGAGCCACACGCCGGGCGCTGGATTTTCGGCATCGTGTGGGGTGTTTAGTGATTCGGTCGAGTCGGGCATAACATCCGGGGCGGAGCGCTGGTCGTGTCGAACGCGGGTGAGTTTAGCACACGCATCTTTAACGACGCTTGCCGGATCATGAATCTGTTTTTAAGTGGTGAGTGCGTCTTGACCCGACATTGAATTTTTCACGCGGAGAGGCCGCAGGAGCAAAGAAAAAGAGGCGACCGGCGGGCCGCCTCTCGAACAGTATGCTGTGGTTGAATTGCGTGCGACCGGATACACGCCTTATCGCTCCCTCACCTCCAACGAATCGCCCGTCCCGTGCTCTGTAATCTGGAAGCGCAGAAATTCGTGGACGGCGGCGAGCGCCTCTCTGTCGGCCGTCGAAATGCGAACCCGACCGCCGCGCGTCGTTTCCTCGAATTGATATTTGACTGACGCGGCGGAACGCTTCAGCACACTCACGCCGGGCGGAACTCCTTCGTGCACGTCAGCGGGAATCGAAAAGTCGCTCGCCGCGAATGCACGCGCGATGTGCGCGAGGTGTCGCCTGATTTGCTCGCGGCTCGCGGCATCCTGAGCGTCGTTCACCCCGACTTCGATTTCGCCGCCGTCGGAGAGCAGGCGGAAGTGATGCGTGGTCTTGGCCCCCTCGAAGCCCATCGCCGCGTCCCCGCGCTCGTTCATCCCGGCCATCCCGTGCGTCTCATGTCCGTCGTGCTGATGCGGGGCGTGCGCCGCCGCTTCCCCGCTTTGCATCATCGGACAGTCGGCGTGTTTCTGTCCGTCCCTGTGCGACGAGTGATCTTGCGTCTGTTGCCCCGCGACCATCCCCGCGAGGGCGACGACGAGGACGAACGCCGGAAAGCAGCTTGCGGTTTTATCTCTCTTCACTGTTCGTGTTCCTTTCTCTCTTTTGCCTGCGCCATGCGGGGTGCGGTGCGTGCACGCCGCCGCCCTGCTTTGAGTTTGGAAGGGATTCGAGCAGCGACGCTTTTTCGCCTGCCGCCGTCCGCGACAGACGCGCGTCCCAATCATCGAGCGTCGCGCGGAGTTCGTCGCGCATGGCGGTCAACTCACTCAGACTCACTTCGATTGCGGAGAGTTTCGCGGCGGCCAGCGCGCGCACCTCACGACACGGGGCGACGCCGCGCGCACGCGCTTTGAGAATCCGCGCCAGTTCGTCGAGCGTAAAGCCCACGGCGAGAGCGCGCCTGACGAGTCGCACGCGCTCCGCCGCCTCTGCCCCGTACTGACGATAGCCGTTCGACGAGCGGCGCGGCTTGGCGAGCACGCCCTTGCGCTCGTAATGGCGCAACGTGTCTGTGCTCACGCCGCACGCCGACGCCAGTTCGCCTGCGCGCATGAATCCCTTTTCATCGTGTTTCGACATCACGCGTATATCCTACAGGCCGGAATGCGTTCCGGTGTCAAGCACTTTTTTTAACGAACGTCTGCGATTGAACTTTCGAGCGGACGCGACGATGAAACCATTGCCGCGTGAGGTGTGAAACCTTCGGGCGACAAATGACGAAAGCGCGGGGAGTTGTCTGATGTTTCAACTCCCCGCGCTTCCAACGTTGTCTCACATGCCGACGGCGCGCGACCGATATTTTCCGCCGTTCGAGAGAGCGCGCCTCTTCCGGCTACTTCGCGACGCCGAGTTGCGTCAGGATGAAGGCGTAATCGAAGGCCGTCTCGTGCAGAGCGTCGTAGCGCCCGGAAGCCCCGCCGTGGCCCGCGCCCATGTTGACCTTGAGCAGCAGAGGGTTCTTGTCCGTCTTCATCTCGCGCAGGCGCGCGACGTACTTCGCAGGCTCGTGATAGAGCACCTGACTATCGTTGAGCGATGTCTTGACCAGCATCACCGGATAAGACTTTGCTCCGATGTTGTCGTAAGGCGAGTACGAACGCATGTAGAGAAAATTCTCTTTGCTCTTGACAGGGTTGCCCCACTCCTCCCACTCGCCCGCCGTGAGCGGCAGAGTGTCGTCGAGCATCGTGTTGATGACATCAACGAAGGGCACTTGTGCGAGGACGACGTGCGCGAGGTCTGGGCGCAAATTCGTGACCGCGCCCATCAGGAGGCCGCCCGCGCTCCCGCCCTGAATCGCCATGCGGTCGTGCGTCGTGTACTTCTCGGCCACGAGATAGTCGCCCGCGGCGATGAAGTCCGTGAAGGTGTTCATCTTCGTCATCATCTTGCCCTGATCGTGCCACGCCTTGCCCATCTCGCCGCCGCCGCGAATGTGCGCGATGGCATAGACGAAGCCACGGTCAAGCAGAGAGAGACGGTTCGCGCTGAACCCGACGTTCGTCGGGATGCCGTATGAGCCGTAAGCGTAGAGCAGGAGCGGGCGCTGTCCGTCGCGCTTCAACTCTTTCTTATAGACGAGCGAGATGGGAATGCGCGTGCCGTCCGAGGCGGTCGCATAGACGCGCTCCGACTTGTACTGCGCCGCGTCGTAGCCGCCGAGCACGGGCTGCTGTTTGACGAGTTCGCGCTTGCGGCTCGCCATGTCGTAATCGTAAATCGAGTTTGGCGTGACGAACGATTGATAGTTGAAGCGCAGGGTATGCGTCTGGAACTCGCGGTTCGCGCCGAGCGAGGCGGTATAGACGGGTTCGGGAAATTCGATGTCGTGCGATTTACCCGTGCGCAAGTCCGTGACGCGCAGGCGCGGCAGGCCGTTGGCGCGCTCGGAGAGAACGTAGAAGTCCGCGAAGAGGTCTATGTCTTCGAGCATCACGTCCTTGTTGTGCGGGATGATCTCTTTCCAGTTCTTCGCCCCCGGCGCGGAGACGGGCGCGGTGACGAGTTTGAAATTTCGTGCGCCGCCCCCGTTCGTGCGGATGTAGAAGGTGTCGCCGCGATGCTCGACGTAATACTCGTGGCCTGCCTCGCGCGGCTGGATGAGTTTGAGACTCTCGGTCGGCTTGTCAGCCGGAAGATACTTGACCTCCGAAGTCGTGTGGCTCGCGGCGGTCAGTGTGATGAAGCCGCGGCTGCGCGTGCGCGCGACGTAGATGTCGAACATCTCGTCCGTCTCTTCATAGACGAGTTCGTCCGCGCCCGCGCTGCCCTCCGTGTGACGGTAGAGCCGGTAGGAACGCTTGCTCGTCGGGTCGTCAACGACGTAGAAGAGCGTGCGGTTGTCGTTGGCCCACGCGGCGCTCGATGCGCGCTCGGCGATCTTCGTCGTCTCGCCGGTGCGGAGGTTTTTGACGTGGAGCGTGTACTCGCGATAGCCGGTCTCGTCGGTCGAGTAAGCGAGCAGGTTGTCGTCGGTGCTCACGTCGTAAGCGGCGACGGCCATGAAGGTGTGGCCCTTCGCCATCTCGTTCAAGTCGAGCGTGATCTGCTCAACGCCGTCCTTCGCGGCGGCGGCGGGCTTGCGCGCGTAGATGCGATACTGCTTTCCCTCTTCGGTGCGCGTGTAATAGAGATAGCCGCGCTCGCGATAGGGCGGCTCCGTGTCCGTCTCCTTGATGCGCGCCTTCATCTCTTTGTAGAGCGCGTCCTGCAAGGCTTCGGTCGGCTTCATCATCGCCGCCGTGTACGCGTTCTCGGCTTCGAGGTACGAGATGACTTCCGGGTTCTTCTTCTCGCGGAGCCAGAAATAATCGTCCTCCCACGTCACGCCGTGGACGGTCGAGTTCTTCGCAATCTTTTTGGCCGTCGGCGGCGCGGGTGTCATCGTGTTTGTCGTGGTCATCGAATTTTGGGCCTGAGCCTGAATGTTAAAGCAGACGACGATTGCCGCGACGGGCAGCAGCCGAAGAAAAAGTTTTCGCATGTAAGCCTCCGCGAGATGTTTTTCGTTGGTGTGAACTGACGAGCGCGCGGGCATCTGAAACTAACGAAGTCTCCCCGCGCATGTGCGTTGAATGCTTGCGCCTCATGGTAGCTAAAGCCGCCTTCAAATGCCACTTTCCGACGGCACGCCAAGCTTGACTGAAATATTGACTGAGATTAAATGGATGAAGGAGACGAGCCGGAAGCCGCCCCTTCATCTATTCGCGCGCCGTCTCGTCAAGCGAGATGTAATTTTCCAGCACGAACACGGGAAGACGTTTCTCTTCGACGGCGTGGCATGTGTTGAAGTTGCGAAACTCGGACAGGCGACGCGCGACACGCGCTTCGTGCGCGCCCTCTCCGTCCCTTCCGGCGAACCGCACGCGCCAACTCGTTTCGCTCAGTCGCTCTTGACTCGAAAACTTCATATCGTCGAGGCCGTACAGCTTCGCTTCCGTGCGAATGAAAAATTCGGCGGCCTGCACCTGATTCGCATAGCAGGCACGCCCGCGATATTTGTCGGGCACAATGCGCCGCCCCGTGTACTGCTTGATGATCTCGCGCGCCGACTCTTCGGTCGCGTGCGCGTAAAAAAGTCCGTGCGGAAAACAGACGAGGTTGGCGGCGAAGCGGTCGCCGCCGACGTGCGATGACTGCCAGACGGACGCGCCGAGTTGTTCGCGCAGAGACTTGTAGAGCGGGAAGCCGAATTTCGCGCAGCACTTATCGCGCCGCCCGTGCGTGCAGACGAGATAGAGCGGCGCGTTCGTCAACTCGCCGCCCGCCGGGGCGACGCCCGACGCGGCAGCCGCGATGTCCAAGTCCAACAGTTGGTCGTAGTTGTCGAGTTGAAATCGGACGACCGAGGGATCGCGCTCGCGCGTGCGGATGACGAAGAAGCTGATCTTCTTGTCGAAGACGCTCGCCTGTTTGATGAAGAGAAGGCGTGAGCGCGGAATCGTCTTGAGCAGGCGCGTGAGATGCGTCTTGATGTCGAGCGACAGCAGGCTCTGCTCGAACGCTTGCGATTCCCAACCGAGCGGGTATTCGATGAGCAACCAAACGTCGCCCACCGAGGCCGTGCCGAACGTTTTTTCAGACGCGGCGCGTGACAGTTCGGAACAGAAAAATGGTGACTGGCTCATCGCTATCAACTATTTGTCCACGATAGCAACTAGGCCGTGAAGTATCAATTCGCCGACGAGAGCGCGCACCGTCCGCTCGTCGAGCGTGCCGTTCGCCGCCTCGTACAACTCCGAGAGGGTGCAGACGCGCCGCACCGACAGCGGGCGCAGCACCGACAGAGCGCCCTCCGCGAAG
>JBAVPI010000910.1:0-1904 GCA_049692915.1 Pyrinomonadaceae bacterium | reverse complement strand
GCTCGAAGTCACGCGCTTTACGCCCGAAGGCGAGGTCGAGTTAGCACCGGCCCTGAGCATCACGTTTTCGCAGCCGATGGTCGCGGTCTCTTCGCAGGAAGAAGCAGCCGCGCAGGTTCCCGTCACGCTCACGCCGCAGCCCGCGGGCCGCTGGCGCTGGCTCGGCGCGCAGACCCTCGTCTTCCAACCGGAAGCCGAAGGCGGCAGGCTGCCGATGGCGACAGGCTACACCGTCACGATCCCTGCCGGCACAAAATCCGTGCTCGGCAACGCGCTCGCGCAGACCAGAACTTTCAACTTCCTGACGCCGCCCGTCACGCTCAAGAACTCGTATCCTAAGGGCACGAGCCAACCGCGCGACGCGCTCATGTTCATCGAATTCGACGGGCGCATTGACGCCGCGCGCGTGCTCGAACGTCTCAAACTTCAACCCGCCGTCGCGGGCGTGCGCCTGCGCCCTGCCACTCCTGAAGAGATCGCCGCCGACGAATCAATTAAGAATCTCGTCAAGGCGGCGCAGGAAGGACGCTGGCTTGCCTTGCGCGCCGTCGGCCCTGACGGTGCGACGAAAGACGCGCTTCCCTCCGACACCGACATCAAGATCGTCATTCCACCCGGCACTCCTTCCGCCGAAGGGCCGCGCCTGACCACCGGAGAACAGAGTTTCACTTTCAAGACCTACGGCCCCCTGCGCGTCATTGATACGGCGTGCGGCTACGAAAAACGCTGCTCGCCCTTCGACCGTCTCCAACTGACGTTCAGCAACCCGCTCAACCTCAACAACGATGCGCCCGCGACGCACGTTCACATCAAGCCCGACATTCCGGGCGCGCAGGTCAGTGTCAGTTACAATTCGATTCAGATCGAGGGCGCGAAGCGCGGCAACACGACCTACACCGTTACGCTCGACCGTACCATCACAGACACGTTCGGGCAGACGCTCACGGGCGAAAATCAATTCTCCTTCAAAGTCACGAACGCCGCGCCGCGCCTTTTTGCCACGGGCGAGGGCTTCGTCGTGCTTGACCCGGCGGGCACGCGCGCCTTCACGGTTTACACGGTCAACTACAGTCAACTGAAAGTCTCTCTCTACAAAGTCGCGCCCGCCGACTGGCCTCACTTCCGCGCTTATCAAGCGTGGCGGCAGACGCGCCGCAACGGGCAAGCGCGCGGCAACGGCAAAGTTAAGGAGACAGTTGTGCCGCCGCCCGGCACGCTCGTCTTCGATAAGGTAGTCGAAGTCAAAGCCGTGCCGGATCAACTCACCGAAAGCTTGATTAATCTCTCGCCTGCGCTCGACGAAGGCTACGGGCAAGTCTTCGTCAAGGTCGAGCCGGTTGAGCGCGAAGAAGTCAGGAATGGGCCGATTAACGTCTATGCTTACCGGCAGGAGAACCGTGCCGAGGCGTGGGTGCAGTCCACGGAGATCGGTCTGGACGCGTTCACGGACAACGACAACTTCGTCACGTGGGCGAGTTCGTTGAAGGACGGCTCGCCGCTCGCGGGCGTCGAAGTGACGGCTTCACCCGACGGACTCTCAGGCGTCACGGACAGCGGCGGGCTGGCACGCTTCGCCTTCAAGGATTTGGTCAACAACAAGGCGAGCCAGATACCTCTGCTCGTCGCGCGACGCGGGCGGGACGTGGCGATTCTGCCGCAGACCTATCATTCGTATTACTACGGCGGCGACGAAAGAAGCAGTTGGCGCAACTCCAATGCGCGCGAAGAACTGAAGTGGTACGTCTTCGACGACCGCAAGCTCTATCGTCCCGGCGAAGAGGTGAGCGTCAAAGGTTGGATACGCAAAGTCTCTCTGACGCCGACGGGCGGCACGGAGATGTTCACGCCGGACGCCGATGAGGAAGTCAACTATGTTCTCAAAGACGCGCAGGACAACGAGGTCT
>JBAVPI010000909.1:0-3780 GCA_049692915.1 Pyrinomonadaceae bacterium | reverse complement strand
AGTTCGCCGAGCCGTGGCACTGGAATCAAGCGGTGATGCTGAGAGCGGCTGAGGCACTCAAGTGGAGAGCGCTCGACGCTGCGGTGGCAGAACTGGTAGCGCACCACGACGCGTTGCGGCTGCGGTTTACGCAGGCCGAAGACGGCACATGGCGACAGCACAATGAAGCAGCGACGGGGCACGAAGACAGTAGCAGCAGCGGCAGTGCCACGGTGCATGACGGCGGCACAGCAGCAGGACGTGAAGATGCGGCGAGAAGTGACGAAGGGGCGGGACGCGCAGACGCGTTGGTGCTCCGCGTTGATCTCAGCGCCCTCGCCGATGCACAGCAGTCGCGCGTGCAGTCACGCGTCGCGGGTGAAGTGCAGCGCAGTCTCCATCTGGAGACCGGCCCTCTCGTCAGAGTCGCCGTCTTCATCCGCTCCGACGGCGAGCGCGTGCTGGTCGTGACCCATCATCTGGTCGTTGACGGAGTGTCGTGGCGCATCCTGCTCGAAGATTTAGAGGCCGCCTACGCTCAGGCGGTGAGGGGCGAGCGCATCAGTTTGCCAGCCAAGACGAGTTCATTTCAGCAGTGGGCGCAGCGCTTGGAGAGGTACGGGAGAGAGCCGGAGCGGATGGAGGAACTCGACTACTGGTTGGGAGAGCGAGAAGGATGGGGAGAAGAAGAGGTGGGACGGGTCGAGTTGGATCACGAGAAGGGAGAGAACACGGTGGAGTCGGCGCGGGTGGTGGTATCGGAACTGGACGAGGAGGAGACGCGAGCACTGTTGCAGGATGTGCCGGGAGTGTACGGGACGCAGATACAGGAAGCGTTGATGACGGGGCTGGTGGGGAGTCTGGCGAAGAGGATGGGGAGGGAGCGATGGGTAATCGAGATGGAGGGGCACGGGCGGGAGGAGATATTCGAGGAGATGGACGTGACGCGGACGGTCGGATGGTTCACCACACTCTACCCTGTGATGATCGAAGTCGGCGGAAGCTGGGACGCGGGCAAAGCGCTCAAGTCCGTCAAGGAGCAGTTGCGGCAGGTGCCGGGGCGCGGTTTGGGTTACGGCCTCTGGCGATACATGAACGACGGCGAGAAGGCGGAAGAAGGTCGTGGGCCGAAGTCCGGTTGGCCTAAAGCCGAGATCAGTTTCAATTACCTCGGCCAGTTCGATCAGACCACGCACACGACCGCACGCTTCCACCCGACGACCGAGAGCGTGGGCCGCAACCGCAGTCCGTCACAGCGAAGGACGCACCTGCTCGACATCGGTGGGAGCGTCGAGCAAGGGCGGCTACGGATGAGATGGATATTCAGTGAGCACTACCACCGTTCGGAGACGATTGAGGCGCTGGCGCAAGAGTTCGTCGGCGAATTGCGGAGGCTGATCGCGCACTGCCAGTCGGCGGACGCGGGCGGCTACACCCCCTCGGATTTCACGCAGGTGAACCTGAGTCAGGACGAACTGGACGAGCTAATGGCCGAGCTGGGCGAACTCGCCGGAGAGTAGAAGATGAGGAAAGAGAATCCCATCGCAGACATCTATCCGCTCTCGCCGTTGCAACAGGGCATGCTCTTCCATTGCCTGTACGCGACCCGGAAAGAGGTCTACTTCGAGCACCTGAGCTTCACCATCGAAGGGCCGCTCGACGCACACGCGTTCAAGCGGACTTGGGCGCAACTGATCGAACGGCATGGCGTGCTGCGCACGGCCTTCATCTGGGGCCGCCGCGAAGAGCCTTTGCAGGTCGTGTTCAAGAGCGGGAAGCTCGAATGGCATGAAGACGACTGGCGCGGGCTTGAGACGGAGACGCGGGAAGCGCACCTGAAAGCGTTGCTGCGCGACGAGAGAGCCGCCGGCTTCGACCTCGCGCGCCTCCCGTTGATGAAATTCTCGCTTCTTCGCATGGCCGACGACACGCACCAGTTCGTCTGGCACTACCACCACCTGCTGCTCGATGGTTGGAGCGTCTCGCTCCTGCTCAAGGAACTCTTTACGCTCTACGACGCCGCACGCCTCGGCCTCGACCCCGGACTCACCACGCCGCGGCCTTACGGCAACTACATCTCATGGTTAAAGCAACAGAACCTCGGCGAGGCCGAAGCACACTGGCGGCGCGTGCTCAAGGGGTTCGTCGCCCCCACGCCCCTCGCCCTCGCCCCGCCCACAGCGTCCTTGCCCGCGGACGAGGAGGCATACAGGACACAAAGCATCTGCGTTAGTGCCGATACGACCGCTGCGCTGCGAGCACTGGCACGCAGCCGGCAATTGACCTTGAACACGTTCATGCAGGGAGCGATGGCGTTGTTGCTGGGCCGCTACAGCGGCGAATCGGACGTGGTGTTCGGCACGACCGTCGCGGGGCGACCGCCTGAGTTGGAGGGCGTCGAGTCAATGGTTGGCCTCTTCATCAATACGATTCCCGTGCGCGTGCGTTTGGCGGAGTCGCAGCCGGTGCTGTCGTGGCTCAGGGAGTTGCAGGCGCAACAGATCGAGTCGCGGTCGTTTGAGTACAGCCCGCTGGTCGCCATACAGAGTTGGAGTAGTGTGCCGCGCGGCACGCCGCTTTTCGACAGCCTGCTCGTCTTCGAGAACTATCCCACGGCCCACTCCGCACGCAGACCGGCGGATGATCTCCACATTCACAACGTCCACGCCGAGGATTGGTCTGACTATGGCCTCACGCTCTCCGCGTGGCTGACGACGGAGCTAACCCTGCGCCTCGCCTACGACGGCAACCGCTTCGCCGATTCGGCGATAGCGCAACTGCTCGCGCACTTTCGTCGGGTACTGGAAGCATTCACCGACGAGGAAGTGGCGGTGGGTGAGGTGGAGTTGCTCTCCTCCAAAGAGCGTCACCGGCTCATCACCGAATGGGGCACGCACACCACTGAGTTCCCTCGCCACTCGACTCTCGCCACCCTGTTCGCACAACAGGTCGAGGCGCGTCCCTCAGCCGTCGCCGTCGTCTCCGGTGACGCTCACCTGACCTACGCGGCTCTGGCGGGGCGTGCCTACAGGCTTTCGCGTCACCTGCGACGGCTCGGCGTCGGGCGCAACACACGCGTCGGCCTCTGCCTGACTCGCGGCACCGCATTGATCGAAGCGCTGGTCGGCATCGTCGTGGCTGGCGCGGCATACGTGCCCCTTGACCCTTCGTACCCGCTTGAGCGGCTCTCCTTCATGCTGGAGGACAGTGGCGTGGGCGTGGTGGTGACGGCGGGAGAGTTGGCGGAGCGGCTGCCCTCCTCCTTCTACGGGCAGGTGGTCTGCACGGAGGCAGAGGCGGAACAGATGGTCGGTTATTCGAGTCAAATGCCGGTGGAGAGTGCGGGGAGCGAGGATGTCGCCTACGTCAGCTACACGTCTGGTTCGACGGGAGTGCCGAAGGGAGTGGAGGTCTGCCAGCGCGGCATCGTACGGCTGCTGTGCGGTGGAGGATACGCGCGTCTTGATGAGAGCCGGCGACTGCTGCATCACTCACCGCTGGCCTTCGACGCTTCGACCTTCGAGGTGTGGGGAGCGTTGCTGCACGGAGGATGCTGCGTGCTGATGGGAGCGGGAGTGATGACGACGCCGGAGGAGTTGGGGAGGGTGATCGGAGAGGAGAGGGTAACGACATTATGGTTGACGGCGGCGCTCTTGAACGCGGTGGTGGAGGCGGGAGCGGGAGGAGTGCTGGGAGGAGTGGAGGAGGTGTTGGCGGGAGGGGAAGCGCTCTCCGGGCGGCACGTTCGGAGAGCGGTGAGGGAGTTAGGGGCAGGAGTGCATGTGACGAACGGGTACGGGC
>JBAVPI010000908.1:0-3591 GCA_049692915.1 Pyrinomonadaceae bacterium | reverse complement strand
CCGCAGGCTCTGCCGTCAGGGCCGCAGGCGCTCAATCTTTGAATCGTGATTGAAGAGACGACCGAACTGACACTGCCGAGCCGCATTGACTCGATAGCCGAGGCGGCCTCATCAGCCGCGCAGGTCGCGGGGCGGGCAGGTTTCGCCGAAGACGCGTTGTTCGGCATAGACATGGCGGTGCGCGAGGCCGTGACCAACGCCGTCGTCCACGGCAATCGTCTGGATGAAAGCAAGGCCGTCAAGATCGGCTTCAATCATTCGGGCGCGGAGTTGGTCATCACCGTGCGCGACTGCGGCGAGGGTTTCGACTCCTCCTCAGTCGCCGACCCGACCGCCGAGCAGAATCTTTTGAAAACGTCGGGACGTGGTATCCTCTTCATGCGCACCTTCATGGACGACGTGCAATGGGAACGCCACCCGGCGGGCGGCACTGTGGTTCGCATGACGAAACGAAGATGAGTAAATTTTTGAGTCGCGGATTTTGATTGACGATTTCAAAGACGCGCCCGTCGCCGGAGAGTTCTTTTAATCGAAAATCAAAAATCTATCATCGCAGATACTGTAGAAGGAGATTCCCGCAATGGCAGAACTTAACATCAGAGAGCGTCAGGCCGGAGACGTGACGGTGCTCGACATGGAAGGCAAGATCACTATCGGCGAGGGCAGCGTCGCCCTGCGCAGCGCCATCCGCCGCCTCATCGAAGAGGGCCGGAAAAAGATTCTGTTGAATCTGGCGGGCGTCGGCTATGTGGATTCGAGCGGCATCGGCGAACTCGTCTCAAGCTACACGACGATCAACCGCGAGGGCGGCCAGTTGAAGCTCCTCAATCTGACGCAGAAGATTCAAGACCTTCTCGCGATTACCAAACTGCTGACCGTCTTCGACACTTACGACGAAGAGGCCGCCGCGCTTAACAGCTACAAGTAAACGGGCAACGGTGAATGGTGAAGGGTAAATGGTGAGGGGCGCGCGGCGGCTCGTCACCATTTACTATTTACCGTTCCCCATTTACCTTTAACGCATGCTTCGCACAACCGTCCGCCGTCTGCTCGCGATTGACGATCCACCTGAGCGGACGGCGCTTGCTTTTTCCGTCGGCGTCTTCATCGCCTTCTCGCCCTTCCTCGGACTCCACACGCTGCTGGCGACGCTCCTCGCCTTCCTGTTTCGTTTCAACAAACTCGCCATCTACACCGGCACTTTTATCAACAACCCTCTCCTGACGCTCGTGCCGATTATCGTCGCTTCCTACGCCCTCGGCGCGCTTCTGCTCGGACGCCCCGTGCGCCTGCCCGCCGTGCAACTCGCGCTGCTCAGCGAGCCGCACCTGCTCACGGGCGCTTACTGGCGCGCGCTGCTCGCGCACAGTTGGGACGCATTGTTGCCGTTCTCAATCGGCGGCCTGCTGCTCTCCGTCGTTTGTTCGCTGGCGGCCTATCCTGTTACGCTACGCCTCCTGCGCGCCAGAGCCAAAAGCAAGGATGAAAGCGGTGGGATGAATGATGAAAGCGGTGGGATGAATGATGAGGGCGTGGGATGAACCGGCGAGATTTTTGATTCGAGTTTGCTGAATTGCAAATTCGAGAGGTGCGACTCCGAAGCATTCTCCGTGCGTTAACCCGACCGGCCTCGCTCCCCGCTCGCAAGGCATCCGATGCGTGGCGAAACGCATCTCTAAAAGCGTCAGACGTGAACCAAAGCGGCATCATTTTCGACCCGTCCTCTTAACGGATAACCCGGCAATCAAATAGACAAGTTATGAAGAAGCAGTTGTTGATATTTTCCCTTGCCCTTTCATGCGGCCAGAGCGTCGCGCTCGCGCGGCAGCAGAGCGTCCCCGCCGCTGCTCCTCAAAACAAGCCTGCGCAGACACAGCCCGCCGCGCCCCCTTCTCAAACGCCGAACAGCCCGCGACAGACGCCGCCGCCACCTCAGGCTCGCGCCGCCGCGACGAGACTCGACCTAACAGACCTCGGCATCGTGATCGAGCCGGAGCCGCGTCTGATCGTGATGCTGGCCGCGCTCGACGCCGCCGGATGGGAGCCGACGCCCGAAGGTCAGGAGCCTTCCGTCTTTCGCCAGATGGTCAGGAAAGATTTATCGAATCTCGACCCCGCACTGCGCGCGCGCATGCAGGATTTCTACCGGCGTCACAAGCTCGAAGACAAAACGGCGACCGCCGCAGAACAGGCCGGGCGCTACATCTCGCTCGCCTACGCGCTGGGGACGGCCCCCAACTTTGAAGCGCCCGCGCGCTCGGACGATTTGCCCGGCGGGCTGCTCGAAGTGCTCGACTTCTCGGCGCTCGTGCGCGAGTTCTACCGCGCGTCCGCGATTGAAGAACGCCTTCCTTCTTACGTCCAGATGCATCGCGCCGAGGGCGATTCCCTGCGCCGTCCCGTCATCGAGATGGGATTCACTGTGCTCGCTTACCTCAACACGCGGCCCGTCACGACCGTCGTCGAACGCGTTGACGCGGGCGCGGGTGCACGCACGGACGGAAAGAAAAAAGGCGCGTCACAGGCGCGCGTCTCGCCCGTCCTGCGCGAGAAGGAAAGGCGCTTTCACGTCGTCCCCGCGCTGCTGGCCGCGCCGGGCGCGATTAACTTTCGCGTCATCGCCGACGACTATTACGCCGTCGTGCCCGCGGGCACAGACCCGCGCTCGTCCGAGTTGCGGCGCGCATACATTCAGTACCTCATTGATCCGCTCGTCGTCGGCAACGGTAAAGAGATCGCCGCCAAGCGCGCCGAGATCAAGCAACTGCTCGACGCCGAGCGCGTGCGCGGCGGGCAGGACATCACGCCCGACATTTTCCTGACAATCGCTCGCTCGCTCGTCATCGCCGCCGACGCGCGGATGGATGAACTCGCACGCCTGCGCGATCTGCAACTGCGGACGAGCGAACGGCTCAAGGCTGCGCGCGACGACGCGGCACGCGCCGCTGCCGTCAAAGAGTCGAAGGAATCGCAAACGCTCATCGAGGACGCGGCCACGTCCCAACTCGCCGAAGCCTACGAGCGCGGCGCGGTGCTCGCCTTCTACTTCTCCGAACAACTGCGCGGCGTCGAGCAGTCGGGCTTTGACGTTGCGGCCTCAGTCCCGGACATGATCTCGAATATCAGTCCGACGCGCGAACTGCGCCGCCCGTCGGAGTACGCCGCCGCCATCGTGCGTGCGAAGGAAGCACGCAAGAGAGCGCAACAGGAGCGAGAGACACGCGCGCGTGAGTCGGGCAGCGAGTCGGGCGCGACGGACGTGCGGCGTGCGGCGCTCTTTAAGAATCTCGGCGAAGTCGAATCGCTGCTGCGCGTCAAGAACTACACCGAGGCGGAGACGCGTCTCGCCGCGTTGAAGGAAACGTACAAGGACGAGCCGCGCGTCTATCTCGCGCTCGGTCAGGCGGCGAGCCTTTCGGCGCAGGATGCCTTTGACGAGAACGTGCAGGCCGAACGCCTGAACCGCGCGCTGGCGCATTACCGGCAGGCGCAGCTTCTGGCCTCGCCCGATGCGGACGCCGCGCTGCTCTCACGCGCCTACACCGCGCGCGGGCGCATCCTCGCTTTCCTCGACCGTAAGGAAGAGGCCGT
>JBAVPI010000907.1:0-4224 GCA_049692915.1 Pyrinomonadaceae bacterium | reverse complement strand
GGCCTGCCGCCCGCTCTGGGGCCGCCGCGCGGCAAGATGCCCGAGAGCGCCTTGCCGCACTCGGTGCAGAACTCAGACGAGTTGACGTTCGAGGCCGCGCAGTTGCTGCAAATCTTCAAGGCGTGTCACCTCACGGTTGCTGCATGAAGGCGAAGCGGAGAAAGATGTCGCCGATCTTGATGCGGTCGGCGTGGCGCAGCTCGCAGGGGACGCCTAGCGCGAGCTGGCTGCCGCCGACCATCGTCCCATTCCTGCTCGCCAGATCACGGAGCCAGTACCGCCGACCCTGCCGTCGAATTTCGATGTGGCGGCGGCTGATGCTCTGGTCGTTGCCCGCGAAGTCCGCCCGCCCCATCACGGCCGTCTCGCCGTCATCGATGTGGAGGAATGTGCGCGCGTTGCGGTTGGTGCCGGACTCAATGATGAGCACGGGGAAGTCGTAGACGCTGACGGGCTCGGGCGCAGGCTTCGGTTCGATGCCGACCTCCCTGATGATCTCCTCGACCGAGGAGAAGCGCTCGGCCGGGTCAATCTTAACCATGCGCCGGAGGACGGCTTGGGCGTTTGGGTAGAAGTCGCAGGTGAAGCCGTCGAAGTCCATCACCTCGGCTGGCGGCGGGTCGGAACGCAGGAAGGCGATGAAGTCCTCTATGCGCCGCCACCCCTTGCGCAACCACAGGCACTTGCCCATCACCAGCTCGTAGAGCAACTGCCCGAGCGCGTAGATGTCCGAGGCGGCGTCGGCGACGCTGGAGCCGTGTATCAGAAGCTCGGGTGCCATGTAGTAAGGCGTGCCGAAGGTGTGCCCCGCCTGCGTGATGTTGCGATCCTTGAACTTGGATATGCCGAAGTCGATGAGCTTGACGCGGAGGTCGTCGCTGACAAGGACGTTGGCCGGCTTCAGGTCACGGTGGATGATGTTGTTGTAATGGGCGTCGCTCACCCCGTAAAGGATCTGGTCGAAGATGACGCGCTTCTGCGCGTCGCCGAGCGCCCCCTCGCGCAGCCGCTGGTCGAGCGAGCGGGCGGCGAAATAATCGAAGATAATAAGGAAGGTGTAGGGGCTCCACTCGCGCAACCCTACGACCGGCACGACGTAGTCGGAGGCAATAGAGACCTCGGCTTCAAGCAGCACGCGCGCCACGTCGATCCCTTTCTCGTCCAAGTCCTGCATGACCTTCAGCGTGTACAGCGTGCCCTGGGCCGTATCGACCGTCTTCCAGACCGAGCCGAAGCCGCCCCCGCCGAGGTATTCGAGGAGCTGAAGCTCGGCGATGCCGTTGACGGCGACAGGAACACGCCCGCCCGCCACGAGTTGTAGGGGGTTGGTGCTCATTCTCGCTCCGCCTCCGCCTCCGCTGGCTGGGAGGCTGAGGCCGAGGGCGCTGCGAAGCGCCAGAGGATCAGCGTCTGGTTGTCCGACTCGCCGGCAGCTAGCGCTTCCTCGCGCAGAGCCTCAGCCGCGTTGGCGAGGCCGTGGGTGGCCTCCAGCACGCACTCCATGCGCCGCAGCACATCGCTCATCTTCTCTGCGCCGAGCAGCTTGCTGACCCCGTCCGTACAGAGCAGCAGTAGGTCGCCGGGTACCAGCTTGCAGTAGTGCACCGGCGAGGGCTGTGGCATCGCCCCGCCGCCGACGTAGAACTCCAGCTCGGCGCTGGCCTCGTGGTAACGTGCCATCTCGTTCGTGATCAGGCCGCCGCGCGCGAGCGCTTGGGCTACCGTGTGATCCTCGGTCAGTTGCGTGAGCGTGTGGCTCGCCAGTTCGTAGTGGAACAGCGGGCTGTCACCGAGGTTGAGTCCCACCATCTCGTCCTTGTAGACGGTGGCGACGACGAGTGTGGCACCAGCCCGATGCCAGCCGTTGGCCTCGACCAGCCGGCGGACGTAGCCGTCTGCGGTGATGGCGGCCTCGTGCAGCGCGGTGGCGAGGTGAACCGGCCCGAACGCGCCGCCGTCCAAGCTGCCACTCTTGTTGAGGGCGGGCTCGACCGTCAGTTGCTGGAAGAGTGAGACGCACAGGCGGCGGAGGACCTCACGGCTGACTTCGGCACCGTGCTCATAGCCTCCCATGCCGTCGGCCACGCACAGCAGCAGCAGCGGCGTGTCTGCCCCGAACGGCGTGAACTCGACGGCCAAGTGGCTGTCCTCGTTATCCTCACGCTGGTTGACGTCACTCAGACAGGCGTAATTGGCCGGTTCCATAGAGATACCCGCAAGGTCTCACGTCACTTCAGCCTCTGACGCCAGACGTTGGAGCCGCCGCCGACGGCCCAGCAGAAATAATCGTCCACGAACAGGGCTTCGAGCCTGATGTCCTTGGCGGGCGGCGGCAGTATGCGCCAGTTCTCACCCGCGTCGTCGCTGTATAGGATCGTCCCTTGGTCGCCGACGATCCAGCCGAATCTCCCGTCGGCTGAGAACTTGATACTGCGGAGCGAGATGTTCGCGAGTTGCCCGCCGAAGGGCAACGTTACGAGATCCCAGTGCGCGCCCGCGTCTGAGGTGCGCAGCAACGTGCCGGAGAGTCCCACGATCCAGCCGTCGCTCTCGCTCACGAAGTAGCTCTGGCGCAACGACTTGCTCTCGAACTCCACCTGCTCCCAGTCCTTACCGTAGTTAGTGGTGCGCAGGATGGTGCCCTGAGTGCCGACGATCCAGCCGCGTTTGTCGCCGCGGAAGAAAACGTGGAAGAGCTGCGTCTTCTGCGGCCCGACGCGAACCCGCTCCCAGCGCGCTCCCTTCTCGGCCGGCCGCCGGTCAGTACAGTAGACAAGGCTCTCTTTCACATCGTCCGGCTGGCTGAACATGCCGACCATGCACGCTCCCCTACCCGTGATGGCGATGCTGAAGAGCGTCGCCGGGGTGCCGTCGGGCAGGTTCGGGACTTCGAAGAGTTGGCTCCAGCCGAAGCCCGCGTTGCTGCTGAAGTAGAGCCTGTTTCCCTTGAGGAGATAACCGTCACCCTGCTCGTCGAAATAGATGGCGTTGACCGACGCGCCGCGGGCGCGCGCGTCCGCCGCGGCGGGGGCCATGACCTCAAGTTTACTCAGGCCGAAATACTGGAGGGGAGAGGCTGGCGAGGGCTGCGGCCCGAGCGGGCTTTGCGAGTCGGGATTAAACGCGGCTAGCCGCAGGAAGCCCTTCTCGTCCCCCACCCACAGCCAGCGCGGCGAGGAGGCCCCGCCTGACTGCACCGGTGCCGAGAAGACGCTCCTCAAGGCCGCGCCGCCCAACTCCCAGTAGACTCTCTCCCATCTCGGCGTGACCTCGCGCGGCCTGTTGTCCGACGCCTGACGCTGCCGCGCGCTCGCGACGAAGCACCCAGTCAGGAAGAGCAACAGCATGGAGCCGCACCTCGCGGCTTGCTTCAAATGAGCCATGAATTCCATTCCTCGTCGTATGACGGAACGCCTTGCGACGGCGTTGCGGGCCGAGCTGACCCGCGCCTTGGAAACCGCGCGGGCGGGTGCCAGCTAACGGCGTTTATGCCGGTAGAGGAGCTTGGTCGATCCGAACTGAAGGCGGTCGCCATCCGACAGCGGGGTCGAGAGCGTCAGCCGCCGCCCATTGATGAACGTCGTCGCGCGCTTGCTTGCCTCAGGCGTCACCGTCAAGGTCGGCGCGCCGTTGGCGTAGCCGATCTCGGCGTGCCGCGGCAGCACCTCGCTGTCGCCGGGGAGGAAGATCTGCGCCCCCCACTGGTCGCTGCCGATAGTGCCGGAGCGGTGGCTACCGAGTTTCGGGTCTACGTACTTCGTGACGTCGTAGCTGCGCCCGGCGAACTTTCCGTCGAGGATTTCGACCTCAGCCGCCTTCAGCAAATCGACCACCAGCGCGATGGCCGCGCTGATGGCGGCCCCCAGCAGCAGCAGGCTCAGCGCCAGAAAGAACTGGTAGCGGAAGGGCTCCTTGGCCGCGCCTCCAGCGGCGCGGTTAATCTCGTAGCCCAGCCCGCCGACCAGCCCGCCGATGACGCCGCCCAGCAGCCCCTTCCAGCTTTGCGTGCCCTTGCCGACGCCCTCGCCGAAGCCGATCAGACCGCCGAACAGGAGCCAGCAGAGGACCCCGATAAGGACGGCCTGCCAAGCGGAGCCGGCCCCCGCGCCCTTGAGCAGCGAGCCGTAGATGAACTGCGCCAGCGGCAGCGCCAGCCCGCCCGCCAGCGCGCCCAGACTTAGCCCGACGCTGCCGTACTTGACGAAGCGGCGCCAGGAGCGGTTC
>JBAVPI010000906.1:0-6093 GCA_049692915.1 Pyrinomonadaceae bacterium | reverse complement strand
CGGCGGCAGTGCTGATTTTCGTCGCCGCTCCGGCGTGGGCGGCTCTTCGGAGCATCCCGCATTACGCGCTCTACACGAACGCGCTGGCTTCTTCGCGCGCCGGATATTTTTTCCCGCACGACGAGTTTTACGACGACGGCCTGCGCGAAGCCATCGCCTACGTTTGCGAGCACGCGCCGCCGGGCGCGACGCTCGCGCACGAAACGCCGGGCGTCGTGCGTTACTATCTGGAAAAATTCGGGCGCACTGATTTGCGCTCCGCCGTCATCTCCGACCCGCAGTTCGACGCGCTCACGGAGCCGGGGCCGCTCTACGTCATTCTCCAACGCGGTCGCACTTATTTTGAAAACCGCGTCGAGGTTGATGCCGTCCGCGCGGGTGCGCGTCTGGATGCGCCGCACGTCGAGGGCGGGCCGCACGTCTCCCGTCGCTTCTCGCTCGATCATGAAATTTTTCTGGACGGCGTGAGGGCCGCGGAGGTCTATCGCGCGGACGGCGCGCAGGACTTTGACCGGAGCGGGACGGCAAGCAAGAGTTCCGTGTGGAAAGCGCGGAGTCCGGCAGGCTAAAGCAACCGACGAGAAGCGTCGCCGGTCTTTAGCGACAGGGTGCGCGGCTCAGTCGCCGACGGGTCGAGCGTGCAGGTGAAACGTCGCGCGCTTTTTCCAGCGCTGGTACATGTGCAGCGAGAAGGCCAGCCAGAGGCCGCCGAAGAGGTACGCGCCGATGGCGTCGCTCGGCCAGTGCTCGCCCAGATAGACGCGCGACGGGCCGACGAGCAGAACGGGAAGCGCCGTCAGCACGAGCGCCAGTCGTCGCAGATTCGTGCGGCGCGGCAGGAGCGCGTAGGCGACGAAGAAGAGAAAGCCGAAGAAGCAGACGTAGAAGGTGACGTGGCCGGAAGGAAAACTCTGTGAGTGTTCCGCGTAAGCGACGCTGACGAGACCCACGGACGGGCGCGGGCGCGCGATCAGTATTTTGATAAGACGATTAACCAACTCGCCGCCGCTAGCGCTGACGAGCAGTCCCGCCGCCTCGCTCCTCCGCCCGAAGACAAAAAAGAGAAGCACCGAGAGGGTCGTCAGCGCCCACCCGTGCCAGTTGTTGCCGAAGGTCGAAGCGGCGTCCATCAGCGCGGCGAACCACGGCGCGTTGACGGATTGCAGCGCCAGCGCCAATTCCAAATCCCAACCGAAGTAAGCGTAGGCGCGCGCACAGACGGCGAGCACGGCGAAGGCCGCGAGCGCGACGAGATAGGCCGTCTCCGCGCGCCAGAGCTTGCCGGTTTCGCGTCCTCGCCGGGTCGCTCCTTGCGGAGCGGAATCGCCGCTTTGCGGAGAGGAATCGCCGCTTTTCACGTCGCTTGTGCCGTCGCCCGACCCGTCTTTCGTGTCTTCTTCCAGCATACGTTCGCACGCCCCCACACCAACCGCACCAACGTCCACGCATGTTATAATCTTCTTCGCAGGACTCCCGAACATTAACGAACTGAAGCGACGGCGGCAAGGCTTTTGATTGAAGCCATGAGCCTTCGACAAGGCTTTTGATTGAAGCCGTGGGCCTTCGAGAAGCGCACTCGTCGCTTCGGTCGTCGTCGAATCTGACAAGGAGGGAACGTTTTGTTAAGAGTCGAATACCGCGAGGGGCTATACCTGCCCGACCTCGATTTGTGGATGGACGCCGACGGCCCGCGCGACCGCTGCGTCATCTCGCACGCTCACTCGGATCACATCGCGGGCCATCGGGCCATCGTCGCCACGCCGGAGACGGCGCGCATCTTCCGCCACCGCATCGGCGAAGCGCAGGTCGAGCTTCTGCCCTACGGCGAGCGCCGCGATTACGGTCGTTACGCGCTGACGATGTTCCCTGCGGGCCACTGTCTCGGCTCGGCGCAGATACTCGTCGAAGCCGACGGCGAACGACTCGTCTATACGGGCGATGTCAAACTCCGTCCCAACGTGACGGCGGAGGGGGCGGTCGTCGTGCCCTGCGACACGCTCATCATGGAGTCCACTTTCGGCGACCCGCAGTATAAATTCCCGCCCGATGTGGCGACTTTCGACCGCCTCTACGCGGCGTGCGACCGCGCCCTCTCGGACGACCGCGTGCCGGTCATTCTGGCCTACGCGCTGGGGAAGAGTCAGGAGGCGCTCGAACTTCTGCTGCGGCGCGGCTACCGCGTGACGTTGCACGGCTCGGTGTGGAACGTGTCGGAGATTTACCGCGAGTGCGGCGTGAAATTTTCCGGCGAGTATGAACGCTACGACCGCGAGCATCTGAAAGGGCGCGTGCTGATTACCCCGCCCGGTTGCCGCAAGCAGGCGATGGTTCACAACATCGAGCGCCGCTATCTCGTCATGCTCACGGGCTGGGCGATGAGCAAGAGCGCCCCCTACATGTACAGGGACGTTGACCTCGTCCTGCCTCTTTCAGACCACGCAGACTTCGACGACCTCGTGCGCCTCGCGAAAGAGTCGGGCGCGTCGCGCATCATCACGATGCACGGCGCGAAGAAGTTCGCCGCCATTCTGCGCGAGATGGGCCTCAACGCCGAACACCTCGCGCAGCATCCCGGCGCGCAGAAAAGCTCGAAGGGCAAAGCGACGAAGAAGGCGGCGGCGACGGCCATCGAGCAGTCTCTATTCGATTAGGCGATGACGGCACTGGTGAGCCGGACGACGCAAGATTTTGAATTTTAAGCGTGTGGTTTGAACTTCTCTTCGCAAATCTTAGTGACGGCGCGCTCCAGATTTTCGTCGAGGCCGGTGAGGCATTTGATGATGCGCGTCGGCAGCCGCATCGTCACCACCTGATACTCTTCCGTGTTCACCTTCGGGTCGGCGAGCGCGCGGCGCAGCACTTTGCTCAATTCGGTGTAGTCAACGGGCTTCGAGAGGTAAGCCTGCACGCCCAGACGCTCGCAGTTCCGGCGTATGTTGTCGCTCGTCTCGCCGGTGGCGATGATGACGGGGACGTTGGCGTTAATGGCCCTGATCTCCTGCAACGTCTGCACGCCGTTCATCTCCGGCAGCGTCATGTCGAGCAGGAGGGCGTCGGCCCCCTCGGACTGAAACTCCGCCACGCCCTCTTCGCCCGTGTAGGCTTTGGTCACGCGGTAGCCTTCATTCGTCAAAGACTGTTCGTAGAGCGTGGCTAAATCTTCTTGATCTTCGATCACGATAATGCGATGCTCACCCATCCCTTGAGAACCCCCTCGGTTATGAGATTTGAGATTGAAGACGGAGTATAGCAGACGCCGTTTATGACTCCCGCCATCGCCACAGTGCTCGTCCTGCTGCTCGTCGCGCTCGTCCTTTTCGGGACTGAGAAGATTCCCATCGACATCGTGACGATTCTGCTCGTCATCGCGCTTATCCTGACGAAGACGCTCAACGTGACGGACGCCTTCGCCGGTTTCGGCAACGACATCGTGATTACGATTGCGGGCCTCTTCATCCTGACGGGCGGCCTCGTCAAGACGGGCGTCGTGGACGTGGTGGGCCGCCGCCTGCACAGGGTCGCGGGCGGCAACGAGTTTCGCCTGACGACGCTGATTATGTTCACCGCCGCCGCCTGCGCCGCCTTCATGAAAAACACGACGACGACGGCCATGTTCGTCCCAGTCGTTTTAGGCATCAGCGCGCGCGCACGCGTGCAGCCGTCGAAACTCTTGATGCCGCTCGCCTTCGGCGCAATCCTCGGCGGCACGTGCACGCTCATCGGCACTTCGACGAATCTGGCCGTCAGCGGCGCGCTCGCCAAACTCGGACAGAGCGCCGAACTCGCGCAACGCTTTCACGTGGACGCCGAACTGCTCAGACCCTTTTCGATGTTCGAGTTGACGCCGGTGGGCGTCTGCATCGTCGCCGTCGGCATGCTCTACATGCTCCTGCTCGGCCTGCGTCTGCTGCCCGGACGAGGGCACACGGAATCGCTCGTCGAGCAGTACCACATCCGCGAATACATCTCCGAGGTGATCGTGCTGCCCGCTTCGCCGCTCGTCGGGCAGACGCTCGCGGAAGCGAACCTGAGCGACATGCTCGACCTCACCGTCATCGGCATCATTCGCGGCACGCAGGGACGCATCGCGCCGCGCGCCGAAGAGCGCATCAACGCGGAGGATTTGTTGCTCGTGCAGGGACGCGTCGAAGACATCCTGCGCGTCAAAAACGAGGCGGGGATAGAGATCAGGCCGGACTTCGAGTTGAACAAACAGCACCTTGAGACCGAGGGCGTAGAGTTGTTCGAGGTGATGGTCTTGCGCGGCTCAGACCTGAACGGGCGGACTCTGCGCGGCCTGAATTTTCGCGACCGCTACAATTTGACCGTGCTCGCCATCAACCGCCACGGCGTCGCGTTGTTGTCGAAACTGAGCAGCGTCAGTTTCAAGTTCGGCGACGTGCTGCTCGTGCAGGGGCGTAAGGAGAGCGTCGAGCGGCTCGCCACCGAGGGAAATCTACTGTTGCTCGAAGAGGCGTCGGAGCGCAGGGGGCGCGCGGGAAAACGCATCTGGGCGGTCGCGGCCTTCGTCGTCTTCCTCTTCTTCTCCATTACGCACTTGGGCGGCGTGCCGCTCTCGGTCGCGGTGCTCTTCGGCGTCCTCATTCTGCTCGCGTCCAAGGCCGTCCGCATGGTCGAGATGTACGAGATGATTGACTGGCGCTTGATCGTCCTCATCGCAGGCATGATCTCTTTCGGCACGGCGATGGAGCGGACGCACGCCGACCAGTATCTCGCCGACATGATCGTTCGATACTTCAGCGCCTATGGCCCGCTCGCCGTGCTCGCCGGTTTCGTCGTCATGACCATCGCGCTGACGCAGCCGATGTCGAATCAGGCGGCGGCCCTCGTCGTCCTGCCCATCGCCGTCAAGACCGCGCTCTCGCTCGGACTCAACCCGCGCGCCTTCGCCGTCGCCGTCACCTACGCCGCTTCGTGCTCCTTTCTGACGCCGCTCGAACCCGCCTGTGTCCTCATCTACACGCCGGGCCGCTACCGCTTTATGGACTTCGTCAAGGTCGGCTCGATCATGACCGTGGCCGTCTTCGCCATCGTGATGATCCTTGTGCCCTACTTCTGGCCGCTGAATCTGAGATAGCCCGAAGCGAACGCCCTCATCTTCGCAACCTCTTTGTAATCAAACTGTTGGCTAAAAATCGCCTTCACCCTCTTGCGCTCGTCGCGCCGGCTTACTATAATGCGCGGGCTTTCAGGACGCGTGGCCGCCTCGGAAGGGAATCGTTTAAGGCCCGCGCGCTCGTGAGCATCTTTCCTCGGATACTAACGGATAAATACATAATGCCAATGAAGACAGGTTGGAGAGGACGCCGACGTGTCGCCGAAGGGCGCGCGACCCCCTTGCGCACACTCACCGCCGGTTTAATGGGGATGGCCCGCGCCGCTTTCGCGGAGCCTTATCAGCTCGTGATTGAGCGTCACGACGTTGAGTTGCGACGCCTGCCGCGCGCGCTCGACGGCCTGCGCATCGTCCATCTTTCAGACATCCATCACAGCCCCTTCACGAGCCGCGAACAGGTTGAGCGCGCCGTCTCGGTCGCCAACAGTTTGCAGCCCGATATCATCGCGCTGACCGGCGACTACATCTCGCACGAGCGCGAATATATCCAGCCGTGCGCGGAGATGCTCGGACGTTTGCGCGCGCGTTGCGGCGTCTATGCCGTGCTCGGCAACCACGACAACTGGGTGGACGCCCCTCTCATCACAGACCTCTTCCGCGCCGAAGGCATCAAGATGCTGGTCAACGAGGGCCTGCGCTTTGAGGATCGCGGAGAGTCGTTCTGGCTCGCGGGCGTGGACGATACGATGGTCGGTCTCGAAGATTTGCCGCTCGCGCTGGCAGGCTCTCAAACCGACGAGATGAAACTGCTGCTGGCGCACAATCCGGTCATTCTTCGACGCGCCGCCCGCTCAGGCGTTGACCTTGTGCTTTCGGGACACACGCACGGCGGGCAGGTCACTTGGCGCTCCGAGCGTTCCGCTTCGGGCCGCGTCCGCCGACGCATCCTGCGCGGATTGGGACGGCGCGGCGAGACGCAAATTTACGTCACGCGCGGCCTCGGCACGGTCGTACTG
>JBAVPI010000905.1:0-8670 GCA_049692915.1 Pyrinomonadaceae bacterium | reverse complement strand
GCGTAGGGGGAATGCAGGTCGCCCGTCGTCCAGACGAGCCATGTGACGAGCAGCAGGTCGAACATGAATTGCACGCCCGCCTGCGTCGCGCGCGGCAGAGCAGAGAAGCGACACGCCAGCGCGTAGATGCACGAGAGCGCCAGCGCCGCCAGCGCGATGGGCAACGTGCTGCGAAACGATACGCGATCCGCGCCGTTCCGCGCCCAGACGCTCCACAGCACCGCGCTCGCGCCGAGCAGCACGCCGACGATTGTCAGGCGTCCGGCGATGAGCCACCACAGCGCTCGATCATGTAGATGCAGCGCCTCGTCCGGCGCGCGTCCGATCCGCTCGTTCATTGACCCTTAGCCTAGCACAAAAGGAATCCGACGAGAGCAAGCAATCTTAACTTGAACAAGCGTGGAAGTAGGTTGCAGGCAGGCAGCCTGAGCAGCACTTAATGCGTCTTAAGAATAACGCCGTCAGACCGCATAACAGGATTGAGCCGGACGGTCACGCGCGGGGTCTTTCGCCTCGCCGGAGAGACGGTTGCGTTTTCAAGATAGGGGAGAAGTAATCATGCGTCAGGAAAAAACTTTTTTGACCGATAGTCTGCGAGCTTCGTTGATGAAGGGCAGAGGGGCGCTGCTGTCGCTCCTGATTGTCGCGACGATTTCGTTCGGGGCGGGGCACGCCACCGCCGCACAGGAAATCGCCTCGAAGTCGAATGTATCTCCGTCGCCTGCCGTGAACAGCGCTGGTGTCGCCATCGTCACGTCTTACGCCGACATCGTGAGCCGCGTGGCTCCCGCCGTCGTCACGATTCACACGGAGAAGCGCGTCCGCGCCTCGCAACAGTTCCCGTTCATGGACGACCCGGCGCTCCGTGAATTATTCGGCGACCGCCAACCGCGCGGCCAGCAACAGCAGCCGCGAAGCGAGCGCCAGAACGCGCTCGGCTCCGGCGTCATCGTCAGCGCCGACGGCTACATTCTGACCAATCATCACGTGGTTGACGGCGCGGAGCAGATCACCGTGGACTTGAGCGACGACCGAACTCTGACGGCCAAACTCGTCGGCTCGGATCAGGCGAGCGACCTCGCCGTGCTCAAGATTAACGCCAGCGGTCTGCCGGTGCTGCCCCTCGGCGATTCCGACCGCGTGCGTGTCGGCGACGTGGTGCTCGCCGTCGGCAACCCGCTCGGCATCGGCCAGACGGTCACTTCCGGCATCATCTCCGCGAAGGGTCGTCAGACGGGACTCTCCGACGGCAGCTTTGAGGATTTTCTTCAGACCGATGCGGCGATCAACCGGGGAAATTCGGGCGGTGCGCTCGTCAACACGAACGGCGAACTCGTCGGCATCAACTCGCAGATTCTTTCGCCGTCGGGCGGCAGCATCGGCATCGGCTTCTCGATTCCGGCCAACATGGCGCGCGACGTGATGGCGCAGCTTATCAAGAACGGCAAAGTGAGACGCGGCCTGCTCGGCGTGACGATTCAGCCGCTCACCGCCGACCTCGCGGCGAGCCTCGGCCTACAGCAGACGCGCGGCGCACTCGTCGGTTCAGTGCAGCCCGGCAGCCCTGCGGAGCGCGCGGGCGTGCGGCGCGGCGACGTGATTACGGCCTTCAACGGCTCGCCCGTCGCCGACAACAATGTCCTGCGCAACGGGATTGCGCGCACGCCGCCCGGCTCTGAAGTGACTTTCACCGTCGTTCGCGACAACCGCGAGCAGCAGTTGCGCGCGACGCTCGGTGAACTGCCCGTGCAGGACGCCAAAACGGACGAGCAGACCGGCCCCGAAGGCGATGGTACGACGGAAAACGGGAAACTCGGCGTCAGCGTCGAGCCTTTGACGCCCGATGCGGCGGCGAAACTACAAGTGCCGCGCGAGACGCAGGGTCTCGTCGTCACAAACGTTGACCCCGACGGCCCGGCTGCCGATGCAGGCATACGGCAAGGCGATCTCATACAGGAAGTCAACCGCCAGCCCATCCGCTCAATCGCGGACTTGAGGAGCGCCATCGGACGCGCCGGGACACGTCCTTTGCTCCTGCTCGTGACGAGAGGCGGCAACACCGTTTATCTGACCGCACGCCTGCGCCAGTAAGAATTTGAGCGATGGCGGCAATGGACAAGGGCGGAAGGGGATGAACCGTTCTCTTCCGCCTTTTGTCCGTTGAACTGTCCTTTTGGGTGTGGCGGGCGGGTCGCTCAACTCGCCGCGCCCCGGACTTTTGTCCGTTGAACTGTCCTTTTGCGTGAGGGATTTTGTCAGTTTGCAAAAAGAGGGTATTCTGTCCGTGCGTGTCGGCTGCGTGAGAAGCTTGAAGGTTGTCGCTCTCGACGCCGCGAGCTTCGCTACGGTTTGTTCCGCCGCAATGGTGATTGGAGAAGAGATTAATGTTGAAGGTTGAAGACATGACGCACGACGAGATGCACGCCCTTCTGCGCAAAGTCGGGTTCGGACATCTCGGCTGCGCGCGCAACGGACGCCCCTACGTCGTCCCGATGCATTACGCTTACGACGACCAAGACCTCTACATCTTCACGACCGAAGGGACGAAGACCAAATTTATAGAAGAGAATCATGAGGTGTGCTTGCAGGTGGAGGAGGTTCAGGATTCGACGCACTGGCAAAGCGTGATGGTCACGGGAAAGGCCGAAAGATTGGTCAAGGCGGAGGATACGGAACACGCCATGGGGTTCATCACGGAGAAGAATCCCACGCTCACGCCCGCCCTCAGCGAGACGCAGATTGACGCGTGGGGACGCGCCGTCAACATCGCGATTTATCGCATCCATCCGGATGTGATTGACGGGCGCAAGTCCGTTGAATAAATTTCGACCGAGAGCAAAACATCCGGCCCACTCGCGACGTAGTAGATGAGCACTCTGCCCGTGTGAAATGCGGCGAGCGGGGCGAGCGGTAAAATGTTTTAATGGCGTGGGGCGATTTTGACTTGACAATTTCTTCGCACTTCTGCATCTACTACAAGGTGACGTTACGGTTAACACAACGAAAACCTACTTTCAGGCATCTAATTTCTGCCGCCTTATGGCCTTTATATCGTCGGGTAACTGACTGACCGGGGCGGCTTTAATAAAGCGAGGGTAGCGGACTGCCATGCAGAAACGCTCTACGGATATGGGACGCGGCGGATCGCGCGAAGGGGACGAAGGGTCGGATATGGCTATTAATAATCAGGGCGGGATGAATCTGATGGAATCGGACGGCGAGAAGTTTGCGCGCTTCGAGTCGTTCGGCGAAGCGATGCCGGAAGACGCGATTTCGACGGGCGACATAGACGACGTGCTCCATAAAATCGAGGCGTCAACCATCACCGGCGAAGACTCGGAAGAGCGCTTGATCGCCGAGGTCGCATCGCTGGCGACGGCGGAAGACGAAGAGGGAACGCCCGAAGACGTTGAGGAATTGGATTTGTCGGCGGGGGAGGACGAAAAGTCCGCCGACCCCGTCCGCGTCTACCTGCGACAGATGGGCACAGTCCCGCTGTTGACGCGTGAGCAGGAAGTTTCGATTGCGCAGCGCATCGAGCGCGGCCAGACCAAAACGCACAAAGCGATTTCGCGCTCGCCCATCGCCATCGGCGAGTTGTTGAAAATCGGCGCGGAGCTTGAGAGCGGCGCGCTTAACATTCGCGACATCGTCAGTTTTTCCGATCAGGCGGATGTTTCCGAGGAGTCCGAAGACAAAGCTGAAGAGTATCTCCAGTGGACGCTCGAAAGCATCCAGACCATCGGCAAGCATTTCAGCGCAGGGTTGAAGGAACTTGAAAAGCTTCAGGCCGAGCAGCATCTCCTGCGCGGCAAGAAGTCGAAAAAGCTACTGCGCCTGCGTCGCAAACTGGCGCGCACGCGGCTCGAAATTGCGCGCGAAATCAAACACCTTTCGATGAAGGAGGACGCGCGTCTGCGCCTCATCAGCGCGATTGCGGGCGTCTTCAAGGAAGTGCGCACCGCCGAGCGCGAGATCACGAAGTTGGGCGATAAGCTCGAAAACAAGCGCATCAAGCCTGAGACCGAGAAAGAGTACCGGCGACAATTGAACGCCGCCAAGCGTCGCCTCAAGCAGGTTGAGATTGACCGGCATGTTCCGCCCGTCGAGATCAAGCGCGCGCATCAGTCAATCGTCATCGGCGAGCACGAGACGGCGGAAGCCAAGCGTCAATTGACCGAAGCAAACCTGCGCCTCGTCGTCTCCATCGCGAAGAAGTACACAAACCGCGGTCTGCCGTTCCTCGACCTGATTCAGGAAGGCAATATCGGCTTGATGAAGGCCGTTGACAAGTTCGAGTGGCGACGCGGCTACAAGTTTTCGACCTACGCGACGTGGTGGATTCGTCAGGCCGTGACGCGCGCGATTGCGGATCAGGCGCGCACGATTCGCATCCCCGTCCACATGATCGAGACGATCAACAAACTCGTCCGCACCTCGCGCGCGCTCGTGCAGGAGTTGGGGCGCGAGCCGACGAGCGAGGAGATCGCGTCGAAGGTGGATATGCCTGTGTCGAAGGTGCGCAGCGTCTTCAAAATGGCACAGCAGCCGATTAGCCTTGAGACGCCCATCGGCGAAGAGGAAGACTCGCATCTCGGCGACTTCATCGAGGACAAGTCGAAGATGAGTCCGGCTGATTCGGTCGTCATTGAGAACTTGCGCCACGTGACCGACGAAGTGCTGGCGACGCTCAGCCCGCGCGAGGAGGTCGTCATCAAATTGCGCTACGGCCTCGGCCCGCAGGGCGAAGAGCACACGCTCGAAGAGGTCGGCAAAAACTTTGACGTGACGCGCGAGCGCATACGTCAGATCGAGGCGAAGGCGCTTCGCAAATTGCGTCACCCGTCGCGCGCGCGCCTGCTCAAACCCTTCAATCAGGACTTGAGCGAATAAGGCGAAAGGACGCGCCGAAGTGCGACTGATTAGCTGATATTAAATGCGCGGGTGTTCTTCATTGAACGCCCGCGCATTTTTTGTAAGCCCGTTTGTCGGGCAATGCACTGCGGCGCGCGAGCATTATAAATTTCCCATTTGCTCGAAATTCGTAGATAATCCGCGCACACAAAATTTTGGGCAAGGGGATTTATTATCGTGAGTGTCGTTGGAGTCGAAAAACCGCAGCCGTCGGACGCAGAACTGGCCCGCAAATCAGCCGACGGCGACGGCGCGGCTTTCGAGGAGCTTTACCGCCGCCATTTCCGTCGCGTCTATCTTCTGTCCCTGCGGATGATGGGCAATCCCACGGAAGCGGAAGACATGACGCAGGAAGTCTTCGTCAACCTTTTCAAAAAAATCGGCAGCTTCCGCGGCGAGTCTGCGTTTACCACGTGGCTTCACCGGATGACCGTCAATCAGGTGCTGATGCATTTCCGCAAGCGCAGCACGCGCTCCGAGATGACGACCATCGAGGGCGAGACGCCAATCCAGATTGTCAAGGGCACCGAGAACCCGAACGCGATGCCCGTCGTTGACCGCATCTCGATTGAGAACGCCATCGCTCAACTGCCGAGGGGATACCGCACGGTTTTCGTCCTCCACGACGTGGAGGGCTACGAGCATGACGAGATCGCGCAGATGCTCGGCGTCGCGGAAGGCACGTCGAAATCACAACTTCACAAAGCTCGCCTGAAGATGAGGCAATTAATCAGGCAGCAAACCGCATCAAAGTAATCTTCGGTCGCGAATCAGGGGCCGCAAGTAATATCTCGAAGTAAGGGGACTTAAAAAATGGACTGTGCGAAAAGTCTGGAATTGCTGAGTGACTACCGTGAAAACGCGCTCGAAGAGACGTTTCGGGACGGTGTGCGCTCGCACCTCTCTCTCTGCCGGACGTGCGATGAAGTGTTCAGGGATATAGAATCCATCGTCAGCGCCGCGGCCATTCTTAGAGATGGCACGACGGATGTTTCGTTCCCTGACGAGAGCGCCCTCTGGCGGCGCATGGTCGCGGATAAAAAGATCGCCATACATTAAATCGCCATACATTAAATTGTGACGGGCGGGCCGGTGTCCGCGTTCCGACTTCGAGTTCTTACTCATTCCTTGAGTGAGCGCCGCCATGACATTATCGGTCATGTGCGGCGCTTTTATTTTCAAGTTAGGTGATGTGAGGATGACGGTGATGCAATCCCTGTCATCTACCTTGTTCAACTGCACGCATAACTATTTTAGGAACGATTGGCGCATGGATTACGGTCAGCGCCACGCTTTATAAGTACAGAAAATATGCACTTGCAGTTTTATATGAATTTCAGGTCTACATCATGCGAGGGCATTGGATAACGGTAAATATCCATAATTTTAAGGGGCTACAACTATTAAAATGAACGTCCAACGGCCTGAGTGAGAGTTGGCACGATGGTTGCAAAAGTCATCACCGTCAAGGACGTACCTTGGGAGGGTATCAAGGGGGAAATCCTTTAGCTCTTTTGACAGATGTGAGTGAACGCTTTGGGGGAGGCTTTCATTCGCTTGCACGCTTGTGATGGTTCTTCGGGGGAACGGATCGTCGCGTCGGCTGTGCCGTCAAAGAGTAGCAATAAATGGGCTGCCGGTCATCGTTCTGAAGGGGCTTGGGGGAGCCTCCCGGAAAGATCGGCAGCCGATTTATTTTTCCGCGCCGCCTAGTTTTCCTTCAACCCGTCTTCACCGCAGCATTTCGACTTTCCCATCAATAACACGTGCTAAAAACTGCCCGTCGCGAATCGCCCACGCGATACTGTGCCCGCTCAAGGCAAGGTCGGCCCACTCGCTTCGCTTCTTCGTATTCTGTTCAATCAGTACCGCGTCGTCAGGCAGTTTCACGTAGCGCAGACCTGAGCGCGCGAATTTCCGCACGCCCCGCTTCTCGCCGCTGAATAATTTTTCAAACGCCGCGACGATGGCTTCCGTCGTCAGCCCGGTCTCAACTGATTGTTGCTCTTTGCTCATCACCATCATTCCTTTCCGCGTCAGGCCGCCTTGCGGCGCGTTTGAGTGGAGTGCGTTGTGCCTTTCAGTCCCAGACGTTCCCGCAGACCTGCGCAGGCGTTCAATTCCGGCGCGGGAATACAATGGCAACAGACCCACTTTCCATCCGAATTACGCATGTGAAGCGTCTCTGCGACTTTCCGGCATGCCTCGCATTTAAAAGTTTTGCTCATCTCCATTACTCCGTTTGTCTCAGGCCGCGCGCGCCATCTGTCGCTGCGGGTCGTATTCAAATTTAAGGTAATGACGACCGAGATACTTGAGCACCGCTGACACGTGTTTGCACTCGAATCCGGGGTCGGCATTGCCACGGTAGATGAAATCCGCGCAGGTGCAGGCCAGATGCTTCGTCTCCGGGTCACGGAAGAGATGGTAGCTCTGCTCCGACCCCTCGCCGGAGCGGGCGATCCAACCGTAAGGCTCCGCCTCGAAGACCAAGACCCGCTCGGCGCGTGCAGACCGCTGCTCCGCCGCCGTGAACTCTTGAACTTTGGACATCGCATTCTTCCGCGCAGTCGTTTTCATGGGCATAGTATAGCAGGAATGCGACGCTGGTACAATGTTGCACGGATGAAACAAACGGTTTCGTTTTGATGTTTCAGGAGAAAAGTTGACCGTCATGATGCGACGCCTGTAAAAAATGTCCATGGGAGTCACACGAAGTTTTGCCAGCGATAACAATGCGGGACTGCATCCGGACATTCTCGAAGCGATTGCCTCCGTCAATCGAGGCCACGTCTTGGCATACGGCGACGACCCCCAGACCGCCACGGCGCTCTCCATATTCAGGGAGCACTTCGGCGAAGAGGTAGATGTTTATTTCGTCTTCGGGGGAACGGGCGCGAACGTGTTGGGGCTGAAGGCGATGGCCTCTTCGTATCAAGCCGTCGTCTGTGCCGAGACCTCGCACATCAACGTGGACGAGTGCGGCGCGCCCGAACATTATGCCGGGTGCAAATTGCTCACGGTCTCCACACGGGACGGCAAAATCAACGCCGGACAGATCGAACCGCTGCTGCACGCCGTCGGCGACGAGCACCACTCGCAGCCGAAGGTGATTTCCGTCTCGCAGCCAACCGAGTTGGGCACAACTTACAGCCCGCGAGAGATCAGGGAACTGGCCGACTTCGCGCACGGTCGCGGCTTGCTGCTGCACATGGACGGCGCGCGCATCGCCAACGCAGCGGCGCACCTCGGCGTCCCTTTGCGCGCATTCACATCGGACGCGGGCGTAGACGTGCTCTCATTCGGCGGGACGAAGAACGGGATGATGTACGGCGAGGCAGTGATTTTCTTTGACCGCACTCTCTCGCGCGATTTCAAATTCGTCCGCAAGCAGGGAATGCAGTTGGCCTCCAAGATGAGATTCATCGCCGCGCAATTTACCGCGCTCTTATCAAACGACCTCTGGCTGCGAAACGCCGCGCACGCTAATCGTATGGCTCAAGTTTTGGCCGCGGCGGTGAGTGAAATTCCGCGAATTGAAATTACGCGGAGCGTCGAATCGAACGCCGTCTTCGCGATTCTGCCGGAGGAGTTTGTTGCAAGTATCAGGAAAGAATATTTCTTCTACGTGTGGAACGAACGTACATCCGAGGTGCGCTGGATGACCTCTTTCGACACGACGGAAGAAGACATCGAGGGCTTTGTGAAATTGTTGAAGCGCGTCGTCGAATAGGGAGTCTGGAGGCACAGACTCCC
>JBAVPI010000904.1:0-1876 GCA_049692915.1 Pyrinomonadaceae bacterium | reverse complement strand
GTCGAGCACAGGCCGCGTCGTCTGCTCGAAGCCGTGGCGCGCGGCGTGCCGGTCGTCGCCTCTGCGGCCTGCGGACTCGGAGCGATGAGGGGCGTGTTGACAATCGAGGCAGGCGACACCGGCGCGCTCTGCGACTCCATCGAGAGGGCACTCGCACAGGTGGCGACTTAATATCCGTTGCAGAGCCGGTCTGACGAAGTGGCTTGCACGCGAAGCTTTCCGGCGTCAGTTGGCTGAAATCGAACGGCGCGGCGGGTGTTGATGAACACCCGTCGCGCCGTTTGAGCGACAGTCGTTGCTTCCGTTAAGTTTACTTGATCTTCTCGTCGCGCTCGATGTTGCCGTCGCGGATCGAGATGACGCGGTGTGCGCGGGCGGCGATGTCCGGCTCGTGCGTGACGACGATAATCGTGTTGCCTTCGGAGTGGAGGCGCTCGAAGAGGTTCATGATCTCGATGCTCGTGTGCGAATCGAGCGCTCCCGTAGGTTCGTCGGCCAGCAGGAGCGAGGGATGATTGACGAGCGCGCGTGCGACGGCGACGCGCTGGCGCTGTCCGCCGGAAAGCTCGTTCGGCCTGTGCGTCATGCGGTCGCTCAACTCGACGGCGGCCAGCGCGTTCTTCGCTCGCTCATGCCGGTCGGCGGAACTGATGCCCGCGTAGATGAGCGGCAGTTCGACGTTATGCAGAGCCGTGGCGCGCGCGAGCAGGTTGAAGGTCTGGAAGACGAAGCCGATCTCCTTGTTACGAATACGCGCGAGTTCGTCGTCGTCCATCGCCGAGACGAGTTTGCCGTTGATCCAGTAGCGCCCCTGCGTCGGCGTGTCGAGGCAGCCGATGAGGTTCATCAACGTTGACTTGCCCGACCCCGAAGGGCCGATGATGGCGAGATACTCGCCGCGCTGTACGTCGAACGAGACGCCGCGCAACGCGTGCAACTCTTCCGAACCCATCTGGTAGGTCTTCCAGATGTCGCGCATCGCGATCAGCGCGGCGGGCACTGCGTCGTGCGCGAGCAGGTCGCCGTGGGCGAGCGCCGACGCTTCGACGTTTGTCGGTGCGGTCAGTGTCGCGTCGCTCATTTTTTCTCCTCGTTGGTGTTGTCAGCCGCGCCCGGCTTCTTCTCCTGCTTCTTGACGGCCGCGCCTTCCTTCAACGTGCGCAGCACGCGGCTCGGCCCCGTGATAACTTCCATGTTGGCGTTCAGTCCGCCCGTAATCTCGATGTCGGACTCACCCGTGATGCCAGTCTGAACGGGGACGAATTTGACCTTGCCGTTCTCCAGCACATAGACGCCCTTGATGTCCTTCGGCTTCTCGGTCGGCGCTGGCGCGGGGGCGGAGCCTGCGGCGGGCGTCGGCGTCGGGGTCGGCTGCTTCTCGATGATGGCCTGCAAGGGCACGGCGATGACGTTCTGCTTCGTGTCGGTGGTGATGTTGGCCGTCGCCGTCATGCCGGGGCGCAGGCCGTTGCGCACGTCGTCGGGCAGGTTGACGATCTGGATGACGACTTTGAGTTCCTTCGCTTCCTGCACGTTGATGTTGTTGCCGAGGCCGCTGTTGGACGCCGCCTGAGACTTGCTGATGGCGAGCGGGTTGGTGAGTTTGACTTCGCCTTCGAGTTCGCGCTCGCCGAGGGCGTCAACCTTGATCTTCGCCTTCTGTCCTTCTCTGACCTTCGAGATTTCCGTCTCGTCCACGTTAACCTCGATGTTGATCGTCGTCATGTCGGCGATGGTCATCAGCGAAGTGGTCGAGAATCCGGCGAGGGCATACTGGCCGACGCGCGCCGGGATGTCGGCGACGACGCCGGTCAGGGGCGAGTAGGTCGTGGCCTTGTAACGTTGCGACGACTGGCCGCGCAACAGGGCTTGCTGC
>JBAVPI010000903.1:0-2971 GCA_049692915.1 Pyrinomonadaceae bacterium | reverse complement strand
GCGTTCGCCGTTGCGCGCGTCGAGGTGCGCGGCGAGTCGGCGCGCTTCGTCTTCGTCCTTCGTCTCGAACAACTCGACGACGGCACGCGCCGCATCCATCCTTCCCGCCGCGTTGATGCGCGGCCCCAGACGAAAACCGAGATCGCTCGCGCGCATCCCCGTCCCGTCGCCGCAACCCGCGACCTCCATCAAAGCGCGCAGGCCCGGATTCGTCGCCTTGCACAAATCGGCCAGCCCCAGCGAGACGATGACGCGATTCTCTCCCGTCAGTTGCGCGACATCGGCGACCGTCCCGATGGCAACGATCTTGAGAAAGCCGCGCACCATCTTCTCTTTCCCGCGCGCGCGAAACAGCGCGTGCACGAGTTTGAAGGCGACGCCCACGCCCGCGAGATTTTTGTCCGGGTAGGGACAGCCGCGCTGATTAGGGTTGAGGACGGCGAAAGCGGGCGGCGCGCCCTCGTCCGCGTCGGGCAGGTGATGGTCTGTGACGATTACGTCGAGGCCGTTGTCGCGCGCCCAGACGAGCGGCGCGTGTGCGCGGATGCCGCAGTCAACGCTGATGACGAGTTTGTAGCCTTCGGCGTGCGCGCGTTCGAGCACGTCCTGACGAATGCCGTAGCCTTCCGTGAAACGGTGCGGGACGTGAAAGCCAGTGCGTGCGCCGAGAACTTCGAGCGCGCGACGGAGCACGACCGTCCCCGTCGTCCCGTCCACGTCATAGTCGCCGTAAATCAGGATGCGCTCGCCCGCGTCAATCGCACGCAGCACGCGCTCGACGGATTCTTTCATGCCGAGCATCAGCGCGGGGTCGTGCATCTGCTCGAACGCAGGATGAAGCACGGCGCGCGCGGCATCTTCCGTCTCGACTCCGCGAGCGAAAAGCAGTCCGGCGACTGTCTCCGACACGCCGAGCACGCGGGCCAGCGAACGAGCACGCGCGCCCGGTTCGGCACGCACTTCCCAACGCTTCCCCGACCTGCCTCTGGTGCTTGCGGGTGTTGACATCACTCTGCGAACCAGCCGTTCGGGTCAAGGAGTTTGACGCCGATGCGCTGCCGCCCGTCCGCCTCGTCAGTCCAGACGCCGTTGACTTCCGCGTCGAGCGAGCGCCCGAACGGTGGCGTCAGCCGGACGGTCATGCCCTCTTGGAGCGATACTTCCGTAATCAGCGTCGCGCCGCCGCGACTGACGCGCACGGCTTCCGCGCTCGTCTGAAATTTCTCGCCGGAAGGGGCGTTGCCCTCAAGCTCGACGGTAAAGTTCACGGGCACGCGCGGGCTGCGCGGGCGCTGCGAAGGAGAGATTGTTTCCTGTTTCGTGTCGTTATTCATCGCGACTTCTCAAGCCTTCCATCTCACGCGGGGGTTTCGTTCGGTGAGCAAGGGCACGGACGAGTGTAACTGAAACGGAGAGGTTATCGCGAGTCTCAGCGCGACATTAAACCGGGCCGCGAGATGCCGGAAGCCGACTTTAGAGCGGCAGCACCGCTCCCCTCGCGAGCAGAAACAGGATGATCGTCCCGACAATCAGGCGATACCCGATGAAGACGCCTGTCGTGTGCGTGCGCAGGAAGCGCAGGAGAAACCAGATCGAAGCGTAGCCGACGAGGCCGGAGACAATCGTCGCCAGCAGGAGCGCCGCGCCGCTTCCCGGCGGCAGCGTCCCCAGAGCCTTCTTCAACTCCAGCAAGCCGCTCGCGCCGACCGCCGGAATCGAGAGCAGGAAGGAAAAGCGCGCCGCCGTCTCGCGCCGCTCGCCCGCGAAGAGTCCGCCCATGATGGTCGAACCGGAACGGCTCGCGCCCGGTATCAACGCGAGCACCTGCGCAAAGCCGACGACGAGCGCATCTACTAAGCCCAACTCTTCCATCCCACGTCGCTTCTTCCCGATTTTTTCGGCGACGACGAGCAGCAGTGCGATGACGATCATCATCGTCGCGATGACCCAGAGGTTTTTGGTGAACGTGCCCTCGATGATTTTTTTGAACAAGAGGCCGATGACGGCGATGGGCAGCGAACCGATGATGATGAGCCAGCCGAGCGTCGCTTCGGGCGAGAGCCTGCCGCCGAAAAAGCCGCGCCCGTTAATCGGCGGAGTACCGCCGCGCAAGAGCGTCAGGTGGTCGCGGATGAAAGCGTAAGAGATGTTCCAGATGTCGCGCGCGAAATAGATGAGCACGGCAACGAGTGTGCCGAGTTGGATCACGGCAATCGTCGCCGTCACCTGCTCTGCGCTCAACGACTGCGAAAGTCCGGTCAGGCGCGTGGCGAAAATCAGGTGAGCCGTCGAACTGATGGGGATGAATTCGGTCAACCCTTGCACGATGCCGAGGATGATGGCCTGAAGATAAGTCATAAAGTTTTGGGACGAAAGCCCCTCTAATCTCTGAAGGAATTTTTTGAAGCGATGCGGTCGTAGATTGCGCCGGGCATGAATTTCAACAGGCGCACCACGCTCGCCAACTGCCAAGGGAAGGCGTAACTGCGCGGGCGGCGCTCGATAGCTTTAATCATCAACTGCGCGGCGTCGTCAACTTCCAGCAGGAACGGCAGGCGATGCTTGCGCCCGGCGGTCAGAGCCGTCTTGATGAAACCGGGATGAATGACCGTGACGGCGACGCCGCTGCCAATCAGGTCAACGCGCAGGCTCTCGAAGAAGGTCGAGACGGCGGCCTTGCTCGCGCTATACGCGCCGGACTTCGGCAGGCCGCGGTAGGCCGCGAGGCTTGAGACGGCGACGAGATGCCCGCACCCTTGCTTCAACATGTCGGGCAACACGGCGGCGACGCTGTTGATGACACCGTTGACGTTAATCGAGATGACCCTGTTCGCCTCGTCCGCCTTCAACTCCATCCCGCCCGTCGTCGTGCTGATGCCTGCGTTGGCGATCAGCACGTCAATCTTTCCCCAACGCTCACGCAGACGCGTCGCGGCGGCGGCGACCTCTTCCGCTTCGCGCACGTCGGCCA
>JBAVPI010000902.1:0-7434 GCA_049692915.1 Pyrinomonadaceae bacterium | reverse complement strand
GGGCCGAAGACGCGTTCGGCGGAAGTTGCGAAGGCGAGGGCGGTGGCGCGCCGGGGTTCTGTTGCTGCGGGCCGCGCGGGGTCGTGCCTGCGGGCGGCGATTGTTGCGGCGTCGTGGGTGGAGGCGTCGTCTGCGTCTGACTCTGCGCGAGCGCCGCGCCGGGCGCGCAGAGCAGCGACGCGACGAGTGCCACGATGAGCGCGGGACGCAGTGCGGTCAATCGAAAGTCGTAACGTGGCGACCTGAATCGCCGCGTGTATGTGTTAAGACGCCGTATTGATGACAGAGACATAGAGACAGTGTTGGAAGAAAAATCTTCTCTCCGTGTCCCCGTGCTCATGTTCTGAAACAGACTCTTAATCACCTGAAGCTTGATCTGCATATCCGTCCTCTGCCTTGCGTCGGGTGGTGATGGCACGCGCCGCCGGCTTTGGCTTGCGCGAGAATGCGGCGGCGACCGAAGCTGCCGCTTGCGAGATGCGCCGCCCCGTTCCACCCTTGAAACTGCCGAAGCCTGCGCCGACGTGTGACCACACGCGCGAGTCTTTAGCGTCCTCGAAGAGCGAGTAGAAGACCGGCACGGCGAGCAGCGTCAACAACAGGCACATACTCTGGCCTCCGACGACGAGCACGCCGATGGAGCGGTTCGTGGCCGCGCCCGCGCCGCTGCCGATGATGAGCGGAAACATACCGGCGACGAGCGCAATCGTCGTCATCAGGATGGGGCGCAGTCGGTCGCGATTCGCCTGTATGATCGCGCTGTAACGCTCCATGCCGTGCGAGCGCAACTCGTTCGTGTGGTCAATCTGGAGAATCGCGTTCTTCTTCACGATGCCGAAGAGCAACAGGATGCCGAGCGCCGAGAAGATGTTGAGCCGCTGTCCCGCGATGAGCGTCGAGAGAAGCGCGAAGGGCACGGAGAGCGGCAGCGTTAAAAGAATCGTGACCGGGTGGATGAACGACTCGAACTGCGCGGCCAGAATGAGATACATGAAAATAAACGAGAGCAGGAACGCGAGCATGAAAGACTGGTTGGCGCGCGCCAGTTCTTTCGACTGGCCCGTCACGCCCGTGCGATAGCCCGCCTCCATCCCCAACTCCGACGCGTAGCGTTGAATGGCGACCACGGCATCGGCCTCCGAGCCGCCCGGCGTGACGCTCGCCGAAACAGTAACTTGCCGTTGCCGGTTGAGGCGATCAATTGAAGCGGGGCTGTTGCCCGGTTGCAGTTCGACGAGTTTGTCGAGGCCGACCGTCCCGGCGGTCGTCGAAGCAACCGTGAAATCCTTCAGGCTGTCGCGCGTGCGGCGATATTGTTCGTCCGCCTGCACAACCACGTCGTACTGCTCCGAGTTCTCGCTGAAGGTTGTGACGCGCTGGCCTGCGGCGAGAATGTTCAAAGCCTGAGCCACGTCGCCCGCCTTGACGCCCAAATCTCCCGCGCGCTGGCGGTCAATGAGCACGCGTATTTCGGGACTGCCGAGTTGGAGCGAGCGGTCGGCGTCGCGAAAGTTCTTGTCCTGCTTGACACGTTCGACGAGCTTGCGTGAATACTCGTCGAGCTTTTGAATGTCCGGGCCGCTGATGTAGTAGCCGACGGACGAGCCGCCGCGCCCCGTGCCGATGCTCGCGCCGATGGACGACGTGCCGGAGACGCCGATCTGATACTCCTTCGGATACTTTCGTTTTTGAATCATCGTGCGCGCGCGAGTGATGAGGTCGGTCTGCGAATCGTCGCGGTCTTTGACGGGCTTGAGGCTGACGTTGACGGTGCCGGAGTTCGGCCCGCCGCCGCGACCGAAGCCCGCGAGCGCAAGCGTGTTCTGCACGCCGGGAATCTGCTCGCGCACGTCTCGCGCGATGCGGTCGAGGATTGATTGCGTGGCGGCGAGGCTCGTGCCCTCCGGCGCGCGCAGTGAAATCTGGAAGGCCGACTCGTCCTCGTCCGGCAGGAAGTTGTAGCCGACGTATTTATAGAGCGGCCAGATCGAAGCGATGACCACGACGCACAGCAGAACGACGACCCAACGGTGCGCCATAGACAGCTTGAGCATCCACGTGTAGGCACGGTCAATCGGCTTGTAGAAGCGTCCCTCTTTCGACGAATGAGCCTTCGCGCCGTCATCCTCCCGCTGAACTTCGCGCCCCATCGTTTCGTCGCCGTGATCGCCATCGCCACCCATACTCGCGGGCACGCCTTCGGGCGTCACGGTCTCTTTCGGAGGCTTGATCCAACGCGCGGCGAGCATCGGCGTGAGCGTGAACGAGACGATGAGCGAGACGGCGATGGCCGCCGCCGATGTGAGTCCAAACGAGGACATGAAGCGCCCGACGATGCCCGTCATAAAGCCTACGGGGATGAAGACGGCGAGCAGTGAAAGCGTCGTCGCCATGACGGCGAGGCCGATCTCGCGCGTGCCCTCGATGGCCGCTTGATAAGGGTGCATCCCCTTCTCTTCAACGAAGCGGTAAATGTTCTCAAGCACGACGATGGCGTCGTCAATCACGATGCCGACCATCAGCGTCAAAGAGAGCATCGTCATCTGGTTGAGCGAGTAGCCGAACGCCGCGATGAGCGCGAAGGCCGAGATAATTGAGGTCGGGATGGCGAGCGCGGCGATCAGCGTCGAGCGAAAGTTCCAGAGGAAGAGAAAGACGATGATGGCGGCCAGCAGACCGCCGACAATCAAGTGCTCTTCGATGGCGTGCAGAGAAGTTTCGATAAACTCCGATTGGTCGCGCGTGACGGCGATTTTCAGGTCGGGCGGCAGCAGCGGTTGAATCTCGGCCATGCGGGCCTTGATCGAGTTGATGACGGCGACGGTGTTGGAGCCGGACTGCTTGCGCACCGCGAGCGACACGGAAGGCGTGCCGTCGAGCGACGCCGCCGACGCGGGGTCAACGCCGCTATCTTCGACGCGGCCCACGTCGCTAATCTTGACGGGATACTTATTCTTCGTCGTGATGACGAGCGAGTTAAAATCTTCAACCTTCTGGACGCGCGAGATGGTGCGCAGCGTCACCGAGGTCGCGCCCTCGTTCAAGCGCCCGCCGGGAAGTTCGAGGTTCTGCGCGCGCAGCGCGGTGACCACATCGTTAACGGAGAGGTTGAAGGCGCGCAGGCGATCCGGGTTGACGTAAACTTTGATTTCGCGCCCGCGCCCGCCGTAAACCACCACCTCGCCGACGCCGTCCGCCGATTCCAGACGTTCCTGTATCTGATGCTGAACGAGGTCGGTCAACTCGATGGACGAGCGCGGCGCGCTGATCGCGTACTGAATGACGGGCTGCGAGTCGGGGTCTGCCTTCGTGATGATGGGCGCATCGGCGGTGTCGGGCAGACGGTTGATGACGGTGCTGACTTTATCGCGCACCTCCTGCGTCGCCACGTCCGTATCTTTTTCGAGATTGAAAGTGATGGTGACGTTGGAGCGTCCCTGCGCGGACGACGAGCGCATCTCGTCTATGCCGGGGACGGTGTTGACCGCGCCCTCGATCACGTCCGTCACCTCCGTCTCCATCTCCTCCGGCGCTGCTCCCGTATTCGTCGTCGAGACGGAGACGGTCGGCAGGTCTATCTTCGGAAAACGGTCAACGCCGAGCGTGAAAAAAGAGAAGCCGCCGACGACCGTCAGCACGAGAATGATGACGGTCGCGAAGACCGGACGACGCACGCAAATTTCAGCAAGCTTTTGCATAACTCAATTAACTCGACGAATCGTCGAACCATCCATTCATTGATTCAATGAATGGATGGTTCAATCCTTTCACTGTCTGACGCGCGCCCCTTCGAAAAGTTGCTGAAGGTTTCCGGTCGCGACCACTTCATCCGCGTTGACGCCGGAGAGGATTTGAATCGTCTCGCCCTCTTCTGTTCCGATCTGTACGACGCGCAACTTCGCCGTGTCGCCCTGAATGACGAAGACGCGGTAAGACTGCGTGTTCTGGTCGGAGACGACCGCCGCGCGCGGCACATAGACGGCCATGTTGCCGCCCTGTCGGGCGATGCGCGCCGTCGCGAACATGCCTGAGCGGAGCGCGTTATCGCTGTTCTCGACCTCGGCCTCGATGGTCGCCGAACGCGAAGCGGGGTCAATCGCAGGGTTAATCGCCGAGACGCGCCCCGCGAACTTGCGATCACGATACGCATCCACTTCGAGCGAAACGCCCATGCCCGCGTTGACGTGCGGCGCGTCGGCTTCGGGAATCTGTAATTGCAACTTGATCGGATTCGTGCGCAGCACCGTCGCGATGATGGAGGCGGGCGTCACGTATTCGCCGACGGCGACGGGCCGGTTGCTGATGTAGCCCGCATAGGGCGCGCGGATAACGGTGTCGGCCACGGCCTTCTGCGCGATGGCGACCGCCGAGCGTGCGGATTCGACCGCCGCTCCGGCGCTCTGGATGGCACTGTTGCTCTGGCGCGCGGTGTTGACGGCGGCTTCGAGTTGTTGACGCGCGGCGTTGACCTGCGCCCGCGCCGTGTCGCGCGCCGTGCGGTACTGGTCATAGACGCTCAGGGCCACGTCGCCTGTCTCGACGAGTTCGCGGTAACGTTTCTCGTTCGCTTCGGCGAGACGCAGTTGCGCCTGCGCCTGCTCAAGGTTCGAGTTCGAGGCGCGGACTTCGGGAATCGTGCTGGCGTCGAAGTTGCCGCCGGGCCGCAGACCGAGCCTCGCCTCCGCCTGCCTGACGCCTGCTATCGCCTGTTGTACCCCGGCCTGCGATTGTTGCAGACGCAGGCGCGCGTCCCTGTCGTTTAAGCGCGCGATCACGTCGCCCTGTCGCACGAACGCGCCGACGCCGACGGGCGTCGCGATGACCTGACCGGAAGCCTGCGACGCGACATCCGAGGTTTCCTGTGCGACGAGGCTTCCGGTGGCCTGAACGTAAGAAGGCACTTCGCGGGCGACGGCAGTCGCCGTCGTGACGGGCACGGGTGCGGCCTCCGGCACGCCGCGACCGGCGGTCTCTTTCGCGCCGTCCTTCGCGTTGTCCTTGGCGTCGGCACGCGATTCGGATCGCCCGCAAGCCGCGCCGAGCAGAGAGACGGCGCAGACCGCGCAGACGAGCGCGGCAAATTGAAGCTTGCGAATGAGCGATGCAGAAGACATAGATAGACTTTTCCCTGTAAGAGTTTCTTCTCTTTGTGAAGACGCCCCGCGCTCGTCGCCGGTTACAAAATTCTTTCGTCGCAGTCGGTTGCGACGCGCGTGTCGAAGCGTCTCAAACAGAATATTCTCAACGTCGCCGCCTGACGTTACGGGTCAATCGCGATTAAGTGTATTACAGTGTCGAATATGTCACAGGGGAAAGGGGGCGCGTGCGCACATTATGACCGAATGGATGGAGGAAAGGACAGCGAAGCTGCGTGATTTTTTCAGGCTCGAAGTCGGCGCGGAGCTAACCTCGGTCGAGGCCGCGGAGTTTGAGTTGAGGCCGGAAGTGGCCGAAGGACTCGCACACTTCAACATCGAATGGCACATCATTCCGTCCGCTGACGCCGTTGCGTTCGACGACGCTTACATCGGGCGGCTCTACCCGATGGCTCCGCGCGATTTCGCGAAGTCGCGCGAGCACGGGCCGGGTTATCGCGACCGGCTCATCGCCGGACACAGACAGCATCAGGGACGCATCGTCGGCGTGGAGACGACGCAGAAACCTCGTTACCTGCCCGGCAATCGTCAATTTTACGGCAGCTTTTACGGCCACGACGCCTCCACCGATCCCTTCACGCCGTATCTGGGCCGCGCCGGGATGGTCAACGGCACGCGCTACGCGCACAACTATCTCTCCCTCAGAGAATTCGTCCGCATCCTTAACGAAGACTGGCGCGCGCGCGCATTGATGCCCGAAGGCTATCGCGCGACAATTTGCCCGCCCGCCGTCTTCAACCTCATCGGCAATGTCTTTCACCCCGAATGGAGCGAGACGGAGACGCTCGAACTGGGCTTTTATCGCGACGAGCAGGGCAACGCGGCCTGCTACGCGGTCGGCCCGAACGCGCCCGGCGATTTTTCATTCATCAATGGAGTCGAAGGCGAAGCCGATTGGTCGCTGATGGGATTCCGCATCGCACTCGTGCCGGAATAACGGAGCGCGGACGACGGCGCTCGACGCGAACGCGCGAGGACTCGTTGACCTCGCCGCGCGGCGCGTCAAAAATTTGTAACCGGAACTGCGCGCCGTGCGTCTTTCAACTCGAATGGCCGGGATGAAGCGGCATTCTCCCCTGCGTGTCGGATACGGCTCACGATAAATCACAAGGTACGGAGATTGAGACAGATGAAACTAATTGGCACACAGAAACTCATTGGCGGAATGGCTCTGGCCGGGGCGTTGATGCTGACGGGGATCGTCGGATTCGCACAGCAGGAAAAAGCGCAGGGACAGGGCGAAGGTAAAGATCATGCCGGACATGGCTGGAACCGCGAAGGCGGCGAAGGTCGTCATGGCATGGAAGGCGGCTTCGCGGGTCGCTTCGGCGCGAAACTCAACCTGACGGACGCGCAGAAGGAACAGATGAAGCAGATCGCCGCGCGTTACCGCGAGAACGGCAAAGCCGCGCGCCGGCAGGGACGCGGCGAGCGTGAAGGACGCGATGGTTTCGACGCGTTCAAGGGCGGCACGTTCGACGAAGCAGCCGTCCGCGCTTCGGCACAGGCGCGGGCCAACGCACGCGTCGAGATGGAAGTTTCGCACGCGCGCATGATGTCCGAGATGTATAACGTGTTGACGGCGGAACAGAAGTCGCAACTCGCGACCGAGCGCCAGCAGCACGAGCAGAAGCGGCAGGAATGGCGCGCGCGCCGTCAGGCCAACCCCGACCAGAAACAGTAACTAAGGCCGGACACGAATGCCCCGCGTTCGGCTTGCGCGCGCGGGGCGCGGGGGCACGCGTTGCCTTCGCAGTCTTCATCAGTGGCAGCCCTTCAGCCGGAGGGCTGCCGCTTTAATTTTCCATCGGAGCGTGAATCCTCGCCGGGGCGAATTATTCGAGAGACGTGTGCGGGCGCGGGCGTTTAGAATCATGGACGAGATGGACAGCCCCGATTCTTCAGACTCCCCCGTGCAGACGAGTTCCAACGTCGAGCCGAGCGACACAGACCTCGTGGCGCGCGCACGCGCGGACGAAGAAGATGCGTTCGAGGAACTCTTCAACCGTCACCGTCGGCGGGTCGCGCTCATTGCCGGTCGCTTCTTCCGTCAGCGCGAACAGATCGAAGAGATCATTCAAGAGAGCTTCACGAAAGCCTTTTTCGCCCTCGGAGATTTTTCTAACCGGCGCGACGCGTCGTTCGCTTCGTGGATTGCGCGCGTCGCCTTCAACGCGTGCTACGACGAATTGCGTCGCCTCAAGCGCAGGCCGGAGGGCGCGCTGAGCGAACTCTCGGAAGACGAAGCGGCGCTGCTGCAATCACAACTGCGCGCGGG
>JBAVPI010000901.1:0-5310 GCA_049692915.1 Pyrinomonadaceae bacterium | reverse complement strand
CGGGTTGCATGCCATTGATGGCCCGCGCCGCTACCAACCGCCTGCTGCCTTCAAAACCTTTTCGATAAATGATGCCTTCCCCTCCGTGTATGCCTCTCGATCCCCTTTGTACTTCTCCGCCAACTCTCTTTTGAGTTCCTCGTACTTCTCAGCCGTTTCCCGGTGCTGTAGTAAGTAATCGCGGAACAGCAGATGACTCAGCCAGAGATCGCTGCCCGACTCAACCAGATGCAGATGGTGCGTCCTCGGCCCGCCCTTGCCGAAGAAATGCCGCCCCGGAATACCTTGCTCCCCCCGGTACTCATAACCGATGCGTTCGAGCGGTATCACGCATTTCTCGGCATCCGCAATCTCCCGCACGGCGACGGCAATATCAATAATGGGTTTGGCCGATAGCCCGCAAATTACCGTGCTACCCACATGCTCGATGGCAAGCACGTACTCACCGATGGCAACACGCAACCGACCTTCCTCTTCGGCAAACAGGTCATGCCACCCCTCGCTGTGCGGCACGAGTCTAACGGTTCCTCTTTCTAATCCAAGCGTTATCATTCAATTCAGCGGGCTAACGCCCGAATAACCCGCGCCGAGCGATAGCGACAATTTACATCAGAGGAAGCGCGTGATGCGGATTTGAGTTATATGGGAAAACTAAAGAAATAAAGGTATTGGAGCGGGAGACGGGATTTGAACCCGCAACCTTTAGCTTGGGAAGCTATTGCGCTACCATTGCGCCACTCCCGCTCAATCCCAGTAATATCGCGGCTCTGTTCGTCACGTTCACTGAGATGTTGAAAAGATACCCAAGCAGCAGAGAGGTGTCAAACCGCCAACCATCGAGGCGAAGACTCAGGGTGAGTCCTTAAAGTTGTCATGCTTCCGTGTCTGCGCATGATGATTCGCTTGCGTTCGATCTATCTTTGACCGCGCCACTCCGCCAACGCTCCCGTCAGGCGCGAGATGTCCTCTTCGTTGTTGAAGAAATGCGTGGCGACGCGAAAGCCCTGTGGCTTGATGGTCACGGCCACGCCGTGGCGCGAGAGATGCCTGACAACATCGCGCGGCCTGTTAGTCCCGACCAGCGTTTCAGCCGAACGCGAACTCTCGCGGTCGAGCGGAGAGAGCACTTCCCAACCGTCGCGCGCGAGGCTTTCGGTGAGAAGCCGGTTGAGCGTCAACGCGCGCTCCTCAATCCGCTTCGTCCCAGTTTCCAGTAAATAATTGGCGGCGGCTCCGAGCGCGAAGATGCCTGCGAAGTGCGGGCAGCCGGTCTCGGCTCGCGGGGCGGCGTCCGTGCGCGTCACGTATGAGTCGTTGCGCATCGCGAACGGGTCTTCGACGCTCAGCCAGCTGATCGCGCGCGGTCGTGTACGTTCCAGCAATTCACGCGAGAAGTAGAGGAAGCCTGAGCCGTATCCGGCCAGCATCCATTTGTGCCCGGTGGCGCAGAGCGCGTCAATCTTCATTCGTTTGACATCAATCGGCAGCACGCCCGCCGACTGGCTGGCGTTGACGACAAAAGTGCGCCGACCCTTACTCGCGCCGATCTCTTCCAAATCTGCGCGAAAGCCGTTCGAGTATTGAACGTGACTCAGGCAAATGATGGACGTTTCGTCGCTCGTCGCTCCCAACAGGTCTTCCGTCCGCAACTCGCCTCCGACAGCTTTAACGAGATGCACGCGTATCCCTCTATGCAACCATGGAATCGTCGAGACCGGAAACTCCAGTTCGCATGAGACGACTTCCCCGCTCCCTTCGAGCGCGTCAACAATCAGATTCATCCCGGAAGACGTGTTCGTCGTGAAGGCGATCTCGTCCGGCTCGGCGTTGATGAGACGCGCGATACTCAAGCGCGCCCGCTCGCGACGCACGAGCCACTCGTCCCAGAGCGCGTCGCCGCCATCCAGGGTCTCCTGATAAAACTGCATGGCTGCTGCGAGCGCCACGCGCGGCACAGGGCCGGCCCCCGCGCTGTTCAGGTACGCGGTGTGTGTCAGAACCGGGAAATCGTCCCGCACCTTTTCCCACTCGCGCACGCTCTCTGTTTCGAGGGCAGTCTCTCTCAACATTTCGCCTTTCCTCTCAGCCTTGACGCTTTTCCGCACGACGGTCTATCTTCGCACGCGTTTACAAAAGATTCACGCCCGCAATTTCCGGAGCACTTAACAAAGCATGTCAACCATCACAGCCGCCACGCCGCCCGCGTGGGCGATTCAGGGTTATCTGGAATCGCGCGCGGGGCTGCTCTCGATGAGCGGCATTGACGCCACCGAACTCATACGACGTTTTGACAGCCCGCTTTACGTCTTTTCCGAGCCGCGTATCCACTCGAATATCGAACGCCTGAAGCGCGGCGGCGAGGGCACGGGCCACGCCGTCAGGTTCTTCTATGCCTCGAAGGCGAACTCGAATATGGCTGTGCTCGCCTCTGTGCGAGACGCAGGGATTGACTGCGAAGTGAACAGCGGCGGCGAACTGTTCAAGGCGCTCAAGGCGGGCTTTCGACCCGACCAGATTATTTTCAACGGCACGAGCAAAACAGATGCGGAACTCGACGAAGCCGTCAACGCCGGAATCTATTCGATCAACGTGGATTCGATATACGAGATCGAGTTGATTGAAGCATCGGCCCGTCGCGTTGGCAAGCGTGCGCGCGTCGCGCTCCGGCTCGTCCCTGAGATTGGCACGCGTTCGCATCTCGGCCTCCAGACCGCGCTCCACACCTCTAAATTCGGCATCTCAGCCGTCGAAGTCCTCGACGCATTTCGCCGCGCACTTCGTCATCCCGAACTCGTCCACGTCTCAGGCATACACATCCACGTCGGCTCGCAAACGCCGGACGTAGAACCTTATGCCGATGCTTTCAAAGCGATGTGGGAACACCTGAGAATCGTTCACGAAGAATCGGGACATACGCTTGAGCACATCAACATCGGCGGCGGCATCCCTGTCAACTACCTGCGCGACCGCTCGCAGGCCGATCAACTGCCGGAGCACGAGCGCGACATGCTCGGTGCTGAACTCGACCCCGCCGACGTGCTTTCGGCGGTGATGCGTGTCGCACGCGAGGCCGCGCACGGCGCAGGGGCCGAACACCTGCTCGAACGCGTGACCGTCCTGCTGGAACCGGGTCGCAGCGTCATCGCCGACGCCGGTATCGTCTTGACGACCGTGCGCAACATCAAACTGCGACCGGAAACCGGCGACGTGTGGCTGCTGACGGACGCAGGCTTCAACCTCCTGCTCTCGATGACGACTTATAACTGGTACTACCAACTCGTCTCCGCCGCGCGCGCGGGCACACCGCACGACACGCCTTACAAAGTCGCCGGGCCGCTCTGCGATTCCGGCGACGTGTACTTCGACATCGAGCGCGGCGGGCGGCTTCCCGATTACAGGCTGCTGCCGCCCGACGTGCGACCCGGCGAAGTGCTGGCCCTGCTCAACGCCGGTGCATACACGTTGTCGCAGGCTTTCCCCTACAACGGACGCCCGATGCCCGCCGCCGTCATGGTGCGCGAAGGAGGCCGCGCAGACCTCGTTCGCCGCCGCGACTCTTACGATGATCTGTTGATTAACGAAATATATTGACCGCGCCGACAGGCTCTACCGTTCAAGTCAGTCAAACGTCTATGTCAACACCAGCGCAGAACAATCTCAGGCTCGTCCGCGGCCTCGGCGTTTTCGCAGCCGTCTCCATCGTCGTCGGGAGCGTCATCGGCACGGGCATCTTCCTGAAGACGCGCGTGATGATGTGCAACGTCGAGACGCCGTGGATGGTCATCGTGGCGTGGGTCGCGGCTGGCCTGCTGAGTCTGGCGGGCGCGCTCACATACGCCGAACTCGCGGCGATGATGCCGCGCGCGGGCGGCGAGTACGTCTTTATACGCGAGGGCTACGGTCGCCCGCTGGCCTTCCTCTACGGTTGGACGCAGTTCGCCGTCGCCTACACGGGTTCGCAGGCCGCGAAGGGCGTGAGCTTCGCCATCTTTCTCAACATCCTCGTGGGCGGCGCGCTCGACGGCACGTACTTTTCACTTCACCCCTTCGGCTACGATCTGCCATTCGGCCATCTGCAAATCGTCGCGCTCGCGATCATCATTCTCGCGACCGTCATCAACTGTCTCGCCGTGTCCGTGAGCGGCAAAGTATCCGTCCTGCTGACGGCCTTGAAGATTCTGATCGTGCTGGCGGTCGGAGTGTGCGCGTTCGTGTTGGCGCAGGGGAGTTGGGAGCACTTCAGCCTTTTGGGAACGGGCGGCGTGTGTGAAGGCGTGCCCGCGTCGGAACGGAGTGGGACGGCGGGCTTCGGGGCGGGGTTTGCCGCCGCGATGCTCGCCGCGTTGTGGGCTTACGATGGATGGTCGAACGTGACGATTGTCGCCGGAGAGGTGAAGAATCCTCAACGCAATCTTCCGCTCGCGCTCATCGGCGGCATTCTCATCGTCGCCGGTCTGTATATCTTCGCCAACTTCGCGTATCTCTACGTGCTCTCGCCTGTGGAGGTCGCGAGCGTCGCGAAGGCTTCTTCGGTGGCGACGGAAGTGTCACGTAAATTCTTAGGCCCGGCGGCGGTCGGGGCCATCGCGATGGCGATGATGGTCTCGACTCTCGGCTCGCTCCACACCGGCACGCTCTCCGGCGCACGCATCTCTTACGCGATGGCGAAGGACGGGCTTTTCTTCAAACCGCTCTCGCGCCTGAGCACGCGGACGCGCGTGCCCGTCAACGCGCTCATCCTGCAATGCGTCTGGTCGTGCGTGCTGGCGCTCTCCGGCTCGTTCGACGCGCTGACCGATTACGTCATCTTCGCGGCGTGGATTTTCTACGCGCTCAACACGGCATCGGTCTTCATCTTCCGGCGGCGGATGCCGCACGCCGCGCGTCCCTATCGCACGCTCGGCTATCCCGTCCTGCCGCTCGTCTTCTTGCTCTGCGCGGGGTGGCTCATCTATAAAACGATGTGGGCCAAACCCATGCAAGCGGGCGTCGGCCTCTTAATCATCGCGCTCGGCCTGCCGATTTACTGGTACTGGGCGCGCAAGCAGCCCGTGAGCATCGCTCAGGGGTCGGCGGAGGGGATGGATGAAGACGACGAGTGACGACCAAACCTACTTTCGTCGCGGCATTATGTAGGGCAGTCACGACGGAAGTTACTTCAAGCGCGACCCAACCTTCTTCAGTCGCGACCCAATCTTCTTCAGTCGCGACGGAAGTTTGTTCTGTCGCGACTTAACTAACTCTGGCCGCGACTGAACTGAGTTTGGTCACGACTGAATCGAGTTTGGTCACGACTAAACTAACTTTTAC
>JBAVPI010000900.1:0-2537 GCA_049692915.1 Pyrinomonadaceae bacterium | reverse complement strand
GCCTTGTCCCGTTCCTGACGACCGGCAGCGAAGAGTTCGCGGCGCGCAAGGCCGAAGAGATTGCGAGGGAAGACCGCCCGCGATGAGAGTGAACAGTTGAAACTGCCGAACGCCGAACATGCCGTAGTTGACATCGAGAAACTGCGCGACTATGCGCTCAGCCCCGGGCACGACGAGGGGCAGCACAAAGCAAGGGTGTTTCGCGCGGCACTTGACTTCACCCGTGAAGATGCCGGACGGCTGCGGACGCTGATTCTGGAGGCTGCGCTTCACGAAGAGGCTTCACAGGGAAAGCTGATCCGGCACGGCCAGTTGTACACGATGGATTTCATGGTGGCAGGCGTCGCCGTTCGTACCGGCTGGATCGTCGAGCACAAAACAGACTTTCCTCGCTTGATCACCTGTTACGTCTTGTGAAAGGAAGATGGCCGTGAATGAACTGAAATTATTGGATGTGGTCGCCCTCTTACAGGATATTCCAGAGGAAAACTTGCAACGCGGCGAAGTCGGCACCATCGTCGAGGTGTTCGCCGACACACCGGAGCAGGCCGGGGGGGTTCTCGTCGAGTTCAGCGACCGCGAGGGGCGCGCCTTTGCCGTCGCCGACCTGCGTGCCGAGCAACTGGTGAAGCTACGTTATCGCGATGCACAGCGCGACGCAGCCTAGCTTTTGTTGAAAACCGGCGGCGGCATCTCGCCGGTTGATTGCTTTGCGATCACTTTAACGAACCGGCCGGGTGGAACGCTGCTCACGTCCGACCATCACGAACTTGACGCCATCGCGGGCGGCGGGCATCTGTTCGATTACTTTTATCAGGTAGGCGACCGTGAGATGAGCGAGGGCAAAAGCAGCAAGGAACTACTCGAAGAGTTGAAGCGATACGCCGAACAAATGAAGCGGGACGCGGCGACGCGAACAACCCGCGTGCGCGTCAACAAGCGCACGCACCGCATCCGCTTCGAAAATGAAACGGAAGAGCAGGTCGAGGTGGTGGTCGAGCCGCTTGAGGCCGCATCGGAAGAGTAAGACCTGCGGGTTCCGAAGCCCAACCCAAAACGTTTTAGGTTGCGCTCCGAGATGATGTGAAATGCAGCGGTTCCGGTGTTTGTCGTTGCTCGTGGCAGCTTCTGTCCTGCAAGGAGAGGAAACGTTACCCCAGATGTTACAGGGCGCGGTCTGCATTCAGCGAAAACGCTGCGGAAAATCGAATTGTAAGTGTGCGCAAGGCGTCTTGCACGTCGCTTATTATCGCTTCTGGCGTGAAGGTGGGCGGCTCCGCAAAGTGAAAAAACGCTCTCCGGTGAGCGCGGCACGCCTTTCCACTCCGGGCACGACCCGCGCCGTTATGTGCGCAAAGCTGCGGAGTGACGGGTGACAACCTAAAACGTTTTGGGTGAGAGACGAACGTGGTCGTGTTGGTTATGGTCACAAAGATGATTGTTTGACTTTCGGCTGCCTACCCACGCCTGATCAGCCGGGGACACGCGCGGCATCCTGACCGCGTGGCAGCCGAATTCACTTTATCAGGAGTCTGACCGACAGGAAGGTCTGCCATGAGTAATGTTTCAGACTATAAACTGCCATTCTTTCAACCTTGTCCGGCAGTCCTGTCCGAGACGATAATTTTCCCCTCCGCTACCCTTCCCTTGAAGGTAGAATCCCCCGCCTCGTTTCGAGCGATTAAAGAGGCACTCAAAACCGACTGCTTAATTTTTCTCGCGGGTACCTGCGCGACTCGCCCGCCTACCTCCTGCCGCTCTCAAGGCTCGCCCTGTTGACGGGCATGCGCCAGTGTGAATTGCTGGCGCTGACGGAGGCCGTCATAGATTTCCGCCGCGACCTGCTCTACGTCTTAAATCCGAAGTGGCGGAAGGACAAGCGCAAGACCGAAGGGCTGCCGTTCTCTGCGGAAGCGCGCACGCTCATCATCGACTATGCGGGATGGCCGCTCTTTACCCGTGGTGATGGTCAGAGAATAACCGGCCCGATGGTCAACTCGTTTTCGGGCGGCGGCGAGGCGCGCGGGCCTCGACGGGCTTCGCTTCCACGACCTGCGGCACCCCTGCGGCACTCGCTTAGGCGAGGCGAATCGTAGTCCTTACGAGATCGCGCGACTGTTGGGGCACGCCAACATTCAGACTTCGATGATCTACGTCCACCCGGCGACGAACAATCTCAGGCAGGCCGTCGAAGAGGCCGCCGCGCATCGGTTTGGGCACCCGGCGGCCACAAAGAAATCGGGGACGGTCAAGGAAGTGGCCGCTAACTTCGTGACACCACGGCGGATGTAAGAAATAGTAAGCTTCGCCGGGAGATTTCCATTGAATTTTTCAGGTGCAAGTGTTATCTGTTGAGGCGTCAAAAACCCAACAGACAAACAAAAACGTGTTCGGGCGTTTTTAAGGCAACTGTTTTTCCCCGACCTGTTCACACACGGCAGCAGTTTATTTCCTCGCGACCGCCCCCATCGTCCGAACGATGGTGTCAGGTGAACGCGGATTCTCGCAACGAAGGGGTTTACTTTTATGAAGCATCA
>JBAVPI010000899.1:0-14427 GCA_049692915.1 Pyrinomonadaceae bacterium | reverse complement strand
CGCCGAGATCGTTGACGCGGCGCGAGCCGCCGTCGCGCGCCGCGTCAACGAGAGACGCCCTCCCGAAGAGTTGACCGAAGACGACATCGCGCGCGAACTCTACACGTGCGGCCTGCCGGAACTCGATCTGCTCGTGCGCACGAGCGGCGAAATGCGCATCTCGAATTTTCTGTTGTGGCAAGCCGCTTACAGCGAGATACACGTCACCGAAACGCTCTGGCCCGATTTTCGCCGCCAGCATTTACTCGAAGCTGTGCTGGATTTCCAGAGCCGCGACCGGCGGTTCGGCGGACTCAAGCTCGTCGCGAACGCGAAATAGTGGTCGGAGGCCGGACGTTCGATGTCAGTTAAAAAAACTGTCTTGACTAACCTCCGGCCCCTGACCCGCGACCTCTAAAGACATGAACCGAATCATCACCGCCGCCATCGCGCTTCCCATTCTGATCGCCGCCGTCATCGTCCCGCAGCTTCAACTACTTTTCGTCGCGCTCGCGGTGGCGGCGATTGTCGTCGCGATTTACGAATTCTGGTTTCTGTCGAAGCGCGTCGGGGCAAAGCCTGACGTTGTTTTCGGCTACGCGGTCACGGCGGCTCTGCTCGTCGGCTTTTTCTTCGACGCGCCCTATACAGAGCCGCGCTGGTTGGTGCTCTGCATCGTCGTGCTCGTCACGGGGGCGCTCACGGCAGAGATGCTGCGGGGCGCGCCTTTCGACAAGATGATACTGTCGGTGGGCGCGACCGTGCTCGGCGTTCTATATGTGGCGTTGCTAGGCGGGCACTTGCTCGCGGTGCGCGTCGCATTTCCAAATCATGCGCCCGGATACCCCGGCGGCGCTTCGCTCTCGACGCATTTGCTGTCCTACTTTTTCCTCGTGTTGATGGGATCGGACACCGGCGCGTATTACAGCGGAAGGACGTTCGGGACACACAAGCTGGCTCCGAAAATCAGTCCGGGCAAGACTTGGGAGGGCGCGGTCGGCGGCATGTTCGCGAGTTTGTTGATGGCGACGCTCGCGCATTTCTGGTTCTTCCCGGAGCTTCCGTTAAAGGCGGCGCTGCCGCTCGCGGCAGTGATGAATGTGCTCGGCGTGGTCGGTGATTTGACGGAGAGCGCGCTCAAGCGCGGGGCCAACGCAAAGGACGCGGCGCAGATTTTGCCCGGCCACGGCGGACTGCTCGACCGCCTCGACAGCCTGCTTTTTAACGCGCCGCTGCTTTACTACTTCGCGCTTTACTATTGGCGATAAAGATGGAATCGTGTGAATATCTCTCACGGATGAAAACGCGATGAAAACGCAGGGCATCTCAATTCTAGGCTCGACCGGCTCCATCGGTTGCAACACGCTGAACGTCGTCGAATCGTTTCCACCGGAACGCTTCCGCGTCGTCGCGCTCGGCGCGGGCCGCAACATGGAGCGCCTCGCCGCACAGGTCGAGCGCCACCGGCCCGAACTCGTCGCCGTGTTTGACGAGGCATCCGCCGACCAACTGCTCGCCGAACTGCATGGGCGCGGCGTGCCGTCCCCGCGTGTCGCGATTGGCGAAGCCGGATTGATTGAAGTGGCGACGCACGATGAGTCCGACACGGTCGTCAGTGCGACGGTCGGCGCGGTCGGGTTTGTGCCGACGCTGCGTGCGCTTGAGGCGGGAAAGCGTGTCGCGCTCGCCAACAAAGAGACGCTCGTGATGGCGGGCGAGTTGATGACGCGTGCGGCGGCGGCGTCGGGCGCGGAACTTCTGCCGATTGATTCCGAACACAACGCGCTGCATCAATGCCTGCGCGGAGAGACGCGCGCGGAAGTGCGACGGCTGATTCTGACGGCTTCGGGCGGCCCGTTTCGCACCGCTTCAATGCGTGTGATGGAAGATGCGACCGTCGCCGAGGCGTTGCGTCATCCGACTTGGAACATGGGCGCGAAGGTTACGATTGATTGCGCGACGCTGATGAATAAGGGACTCGAAGTCATCGAAGCGCGCTGGCTCTTCGGCTACCACGCGGACGAGATAGACATCCTCGTGCATCCTGAGTCGGTCGTCCATTCGATGATCGAACTCGTGGACGGCTCGGTCATCGCGCAGTTGGGCGTGACGGACATGCGCCACGCGATTCAGTACGCGCTGACTTATCCTGAGCGCCACGTGTGCACCGCGCTGCCGTCGCTTGATTTGACGAAACTCTCAGCGCTTCATTTCGAGACTCCCGACACGGAACGCTTTCCGTGCATCAAACTCGCCTACCGCGCGCTTCGCGAAGGCGGCACGCTGCCTGCGGCTCTCAACGCGGCGAACGAAGAGGCGGTCAAGGCATTCATCGAAGGACGTATCCGGCTGACCGAAATACCCACGATCATCAATCGCGTGATGGATGCTCATCGCAAAGAGAGCGTGAGCAGTTTGGCCGTCGTGCTGGAAACTGATGCGGCGTCGAGAACTCTGGCCCGCGAAGAGATCGAGCGGTTCGCCGTCGCCCCGCGCGCCATCGCGTGAACTGATGAGATTTGACGCGGTTGCAAGAGGCCGCTTAAACTTTAATGCAACGGCGAGCACGGGCGTCGCCTCTAAGATTTGAACGTCTCAGCGAGCGGTTATTAAAGAGACCTGAAAGCACATGCAATATATCAACTTATTCCTGCCATTCATTTTCATCCTCGGCTCGGCGGTGGTCATCCACGAGTTCGGACATTTCATCGTCGCCAAAATGCTCGGCATCCGCGTCGAAACTTTCTCGGTCGGGTTCGGCAAGAGGCTTTTCGGCAGGCGTTGGGGCACGACCGATTATCGCCTGAGCCTGATTCCGCTCGGCGGTTACGTCAAACTCGGCGGCGACGAGTCGAACTCAGGATTGGAAGAGGGTTCGGGCGAGGAAATCCCACAGCACGAGCGTTTCGATCTGCGCCCGCGCTGGCAGAAAATTTTGGTGGGCGTCGCCGGCCCCGTCATGAATGTGCTGACGGCCATCGCCATCCCCGCGATTCTAGCGATGTCCATCGGCATCCCTACGACGCCCGCCACCGTCATCAAAGTTGTCGGGAAGGGAAGCGCCGGTGAGGCTGCCGGAATCCGCCCCGGCGACCGCATCGTCTCGTTCAACGGGCGCGAGAATGACGAGTGGGAGAAGATCAGGAACGACGCATTGATCTCGCCGGAGCAGCCTTTGCCGCTCGTTATCGAGCGCGACGGGCAGCGCATTCCTTTGACGATTACTCCGACCAAAGATGTGAGTGACGGCGAGCCGGTCGGACTGCTCGGACTGCTGCCCGACTACGGCGATACGCCCGTGCTCATCTCTTCAGTTCTGGAAAATTCGCCTGCCGCCGAATCGGGCCTGAAGGCGGGCGACCAGATTCTGTCGCTCGACGGAGAGGCCATTCACAGCGGCGAGCAGGTCGTGAAGTACATACAGGATCACCCGTCGGGCGTCGTCACTTTCGCGTTGATCCGCAACGGCCAGCCAATCGAAATCAAAGCGGGCGAGCGGCGCATGGCTGAAAACAGGCTCGGCTTCAAAGCGGGCGAGAGTTTCCCGATTGAGCGCGTGGGCCTTGCCAGCGCGACATCGTATGCTGTCGGGCGCAACATCGAGATGATGCGTTTGACCGGCTCTGCGCTCAAGCAAGTTTTCTCAGGTCGCCGCTCGGTGCGAGACACTTTCGCAGGCCCCATCGGCATCGCGCAGGCTTCGTCGCGCGCGGCGACGGAGGGCGGATGGGAAGGCGTCTTCGGGATGCTCGGCTTCTTGAGTCTCAACCTCGGCGTCTTTAACTTGTTGCCGATCCCGATGCTCGACGGCGGAATGATTTTCATTCTCATCCTCGAAGGCATTCTGGCCGTCATCGGCCTCAAGCTCTCGATGGTCGTGCGCGAACGTATTCAGCAGGTCGGCTTCGTCTTCCTGCTTCTTCTGATGGGCTTCGTGATTATTAACGACTTCTCGAAGCTTGTCTCGAACCGCATCAGACCGAGCGACAATCAACCGGCGGCGACACAATCAAAATAATTGTCCGACCCGTTTGCTTGTGATCGCGCGCCGCGCATGATGCGTCCCCGATGTTTGAACTTCGGTTTTCTTTGAGACGTAACGTTTAGCATGAGACAGACCAGAGCAGTCAAAATTAAGGACGTGACGGTGGGCGGCGGCGCGCCCGTGGCCGTGCAGTCCATGACGAAGACCGACACGAGCGACGTGGAGGGAACCGTCAAGCAGATTGAAGAGATGGTGCGCGCCGGTTGCGAGATCGTGCGCCTCGCCGTGCCCGATAAAGATGCCGCCGTCGCGCTCAAAGAGATCAGGCGTCGCGTGCCGGACGTGCCGCTCGTCGCCGACATCCATTTTCATTACAAGCTGGCGTTGATGGCGCTCGAAGCGGGCGTGGACAAACTCAGGCTCAACCCCGGCAACATCGGTGCGCACGAGCGCGTGCGTGAAGTGGTGCGTGCCGCCGCCGCGCAGGGAGTCCCGATTCGCATCGGAGTCAACGGCGGCTCGCTCGAAAAAGACCTGCTCAAAAAATACGGCACCGCGACGCCCGAAGCGATGGTCGAATCGGCGCTCCGGCACATCCAGATTCTCGAAGACCTCGACTTCCACGACATCATCGTCTCGCTCAAAGCTTCGGACGTGCGACGCACCGTCGGCGCATATCGTCTGCTCTCGGAGCAGGTTGACTATCCGCTTCATCTCGGCGTGACGGAAGCGGGCACGGCCTTCGGCGGAACGATTAAGTCGTCCATCGGCCTCGGCATACTTTTGTACGAAGGCATCGGCGACACGATCCGCGTCTCGCTCGCCGCAGAGCCGCACGAAGAGGTGCGCGTCGCATGGGAAATATTGAAGTCGCTCGAACTGCGCAAGCGCGGCGTGACGGTCGTCGCCTGCCCGACTTGCGGTCGCCTCGACGTGGATAATTTCGTCGAGATCGTGACGGAGATCGAACGTCGTCTGGCGCACATCGAAGAGCCGCTGCATCTCTCGATTATGGGCTGCGCCGTGAACGGGCCGGGCGAGGCGCACGACAGCCAACTCGGCGTCACGTTCGGGCGCGGCGTCGGTATGATTTTTAAGAACGGTGTGCCGATGCGTAAGGTCGCGGGCGTTGACATCGTCGAAGCGTTCGTGGCCGAGACGGAAAAGCTCGTGTCGGAAGGCGCGGCTGCTCGTCAGGAAACCGCGCCGCAATTAGTGACGATCAAATAAGTTCTTCTGCGAGTTTGTTGTTCATAACCGCGCAAGTGTCGAGATGAATGCCTCACCCGTCTTTCACGCGCGGCACGCCTCCGGGCAGAGTGGCGCACTCATTTCAACACCGGCATCTCACCTCTTCCAATCCACACCGAAGCGAAACGTCTGGTAGATTCTGCCCTGTTGCAGGTTGCTGCCGAAATGTCTCGTCGCCGAATGAAGCATGCCGGAGCGATAGAAAACGGCGCGGTTGAAGACGTTGCCGACGCGGTCAATCTCGCGCCACTTACGCGCATCCGTGCCGTCACCGTTAAGTTGCTCAATCAACGCTCCGGTCGTCGTCTTCAGACGCTTCGCGTCGGCGCGTGTGGGCATCGTCGTGATGCCGGTTGCGCGGTGTTGCCAGAGTGATGTGCCTGCGTCGAGCGGGGCATCCGGCTTGAGATAGACGACCATCGTGACGAGGTCGGCGGGCCTGTCGAAATGTACGCCGACCGTTTCCGCGCGCGGGCCTGCGGAGAGGCCGAAGAAAAAGACCCCGTTGCCGAGTTCAATGTCTTCGGGATCATCCGGCCATGTCGTCACGGGGCGTCGCAGAACTTTCTCGATGCGTTCCCTGACGCCGGGCAGAAGATACGGGCGCGTTCTCCAGCCGACCAGACTCTCCGGTTCCCTGTAAGTCATCCGCAGGGCCGCTTCGCGGACGCGCTCAGGCGACGGATAGAAATCGTCAACGGCCATCAAAAATCTTTTCATCCGCTGACCTCCCGCCAACTTAATCCGACGCCATGCCGAGAAAGAGCGCGTCCGTCGCGATGCGACGATTGACGTTGACTCCGAGTTGCAGACGTAGCTCTTCGACTCGCGCGAGCCAGAGCGCGGGTCGCCCTCGTCCGGCTCCACCCGTCAGACGCGCGAGGCGCTCGCGCAGATCATAGTTGACGAGCCTCGACCCGGAAGCGTCAAGCGTTAAAAGCCACAGGTCGCGCACCAGCACTTCGAGCACATGGAGTCGCGGCTCATACTCTTCCTTCTGTTTGGCGTCGCTCAATTCTTCGGCAGCGCGCAGCAGTCGCGCACGGTCAGAAGTCAGCGTGAGGGCTTCAAGCACGCCGAGCATGGCATCCCTCTGTGCGCGGTAAGTGTCGAGATTAACGTTGAGGGCATAGCCGGGACGACCGCCGGAGAGGTGAGCGGCGAGACGGGCCTCTTCGCCGGAGCGTTGACGACTCTCGACGAGATACTTTTCAACCTCGGCGGGGGCGACGGGCGCGAAGCGAATCGTCTGGCAACGCGAACGAATCGTCGGCAGAAGATTCGCCGGGCGTGAGGTGATGAGAATCAGGTGGGAAGAGGCGGGCGGCTCTTCAAGCGTTTTCAGAAGCGCGTTGGATGAAGCTTCATTTAGATTCTCAGCGCCTTCGATAAGAAAAATGCGCGCCACGCCTTCGACCGGACGAAAGTTGGTTTCGCGTTCCAAATCCCGCACGGCATCAACATAGATCGCGCGGTTATAAGCGCGCACCTGACCCACGTCCCGATGCTCACTCCAGATAATTTTCTTGAAAGCATCTTTGTCGTCAGCCGAAGGCAGCGTGAATTTTCCGGTGCGCAGGCACGACGCGCAACGTCCGCACGCTTCGACGCCTTCGCGCGCCTGACAGTTGAGGGCGCGGGCCAGTTCCAGCGCGAAAAGCTTCTTGCCCAGTCCTTCTTCGCCCGCGAAAAGGAGCGCGCCCGGAACGCGCTTCTGTGCGAGCATCCGACGCAAAGTCTCTTTCGCGCGTTGATTTCCGATCAGGTGATTAAACATAAAATCAGGGGTGCGGAAATTAAGGTCAGGGATGAGCGCAGGGAAAAGTTGAGTCTGACGATTAGTCTGCGACGGACGATTTCCGATTTTCCAGAAAGGTCGTGATGAGCTTCATCACTTCTGCGTGCGTTTCTTCGACGGAAGTGCTGGCGTCCACGATCTTGACCCTTTCCGGGTCATCCTCGGCGATGCGCATATAGGCATCGCGAACGCGCTGGTGAAATGAGGTGTCTTCCGCATCGATTCGATCCGGTTGCTCGTCATCGCGCCCGCGATTGTTGGTGCGGCGCTGGCTCTCGTCCACCGTGAGGTCGAAGATGAGCGTCAGGTCGGGCATCAGGCCGCCGGTGGCGAGGGCGACGACCTCTGCGATGAGTGCGTCGGGAAAGCCGCGGCCCGCGCCCTGAAAGGCGACCGTGGAGTCGGCGTAACGGTCTGACAGAATGATGTGGCCGGTCGCCACGGCGGGACGAACGAGCGTGCGCACATGCTGCGCGCGGTCGGCTGCGTAGATGAGCAGTTCGGCCAGCGGGTCAACCTGCTCCTGCGTGTCGAGAACCACTTCGCGCAGGCGTTTCCCCAACGAAGTGCCGCCCGGCTCACGAGTCGCCACAACCTCGTGACCCCGCAGGCGCAACTCACTCGCAAGCATTCTTAGTTGCGTTGACTTGCCGCTCCCGTCAATGCCCTCGAAGGTGATAAAAGCGCCGGCCAATGGTCAGTGTCTCCGTCCTATGAGTTTTTGAGTGGTGTCGTGATCAACCGTCGGTGCGGCCAGATGCGTCCGAGTCGGTTTCGGGCGTCGGCGCGGCGTGCGGTGCGACGGGCCTGTGTTCGCCCGTGGGACGACGCGCGTGGAGAATCGTCGAGATCGCGTGCTTGAAGATGAGTTGTTCCTGCGCCCCTGATTCGAGCAGCACGGAGAACTTGTCGAAGCTCTTGATACGCCCCGACAGCTTCGCGCCGTTCATCAGATAAATAGTCACCGTGTCGCGCTCGCGACGCACCGTGTTCAGGAAAGCATCCTGAATATTTTGGGGAGTAGGTTTGCTGTCCACTGCGCGGCCCTGCCTGTTTTCGTCCAACGTTTGCCACCGCCGACAGAGTACACCAACGAGTACAAAGATTAAAGTTCGAGCGTGCGCGCGAGGACGCGTTCCCGCACACGCGCATCGTCGCCGAAGCCCTCGAACCATTCAACGCCGGGTTCGCGCCGGAACCACGTCAACTGGCGTTTGGCGTAGTGGCGCACGTCGAGCTTCGTCTGCTCGACGGCGCTCTCCAGACTCCGCTCGCCCCGCAAGTATTCGACCGCGCGGCGATAGCCGTGTGCGCCGAGCGCGTTGGAATCCGCAGGCACTCCGCGCTCTAAAAGGGCGCGCACCTCTTCGACCAGCCCCGCCCGAAAATGCGCCTCCGTCCGTTCGTTGATGCGCCGGTAGAGTTCCTCGCGGGGTGGCGCGAGGGCGAAGATATGAAGGCGCGCAGCGTGAGGCGAAGCGGCGGGCCGCGCGATTCTCTGCGCCGAAAGAGATTGACCCGTCTGCAAGCGAACTTCGAGCGCGCGCCCGACACGCGACCAGTCGCGCATATGTATTTGCGCGGCGCTGGCGGGGTCGAGCCGTCGGAGAATGCCGTGCAAGTGCGCGGGGCCGCGCCGCTCCCTGATCTTTGTGAGACGGCGGCGCAAACCTTCGTCCGTCGGCGGACTCTCGAAGAACGGCTGCCTCAAGGCGCGGAGGTAGAAACCCGACCCGCCGACCGGCAGGGCGAGACGACCGCGCGCTTCGATTTCATCAATTTTTTCGACCGCATCGCGCGCCCATTCGCCCGCCGTATAGTTCACCTCCGGCGGCACGAAATCAATCAAGTGATGAGGCACGCCGCGCCGCTCGTCGAAGGGTACTTTCGCCGTCGCGATTTCAATCTCTCGATACACCTGCACGGAATCGCAGTTGATGATCTCGCCGCCGATTCTCAACGCCAGTGCGATGCCGAGGTCGCTCTTACCGGACGCCGTCGGGCCGACGACGGCGATGATCGGCTTCGTGTCTCGACTCTGTGAACTCACGCGTGTGGGTATATGAAACGAAAGATGATGACCATCCAGACGAGCAGCAATAGCAGAAGCGCGCCCAAGATTTGTGCACGGGAGAAGCGCATATGTAAGTCCGTGGCATTCACTCGCCGGGACGATCTCAATAGTATTTCGTCAGGCTGATTCCGGTGTAATAAGCTTTCAGGATACGGTCGAATTTCATGCCGGAGCGCGCCAGACCGTAAGCGCCGACCTGACACATCCCGACGCCGTGACCCCAGCCCCGGCCCGTAAACACGTAGCCAGTGATTTTGCCGTCCTCGTCATACTTGCGATCAATGACGAAAAGCTGCTCGCGCAGGGCCAGCGCGGAACGAACGCGCCCGCCGCGCACATGTGCTGTGCCCGCCGTCCCGATAACTTCCAGATCGGTGACGCGACGTGACGCGCCGCGCGCGCGAACTCGCAGGTCAAGCAGTGCTCCGACTTTCGCGGCGTTGCGTCCGAGACGCGAGAGGACGCCTGAGGGCGTGAGCGTCTCAGTCCAATTCGTGTACGGCGAGAAACGGTCGGAGGCCGCGCCGTTCGCCGCAGGCTGCGCTTCGATGTAATCAACTTCGCCGCCTGCGCCCGTGTGAAACGTGACAGGCTCGCCGCCGACCAGACTCAACTCACGCACGGGGTACAGGCTCTCGCCGTAAGCGCGGAAGAGGAAGGCGTTCGGTGCGACGTTGAGAGTCCGGTCGCCGCCCTTGCCCGCGGGACGCAGGATGAGCGTGCCGTCGCTCGCAGGTCTCGTCGTCGCCTTCTGAAGCCGGAAGAGACCGCGCGATTCAAGCGCGTGAGTGATGGAGCGCAGAACTCGTGCGCGCGACATCGGAAGGCGCGGGCGAAGCGTCGCGTCTGGGTACAGGCTCAGATGTCCGTCGCGCAGGAGAAGCGCGACATCGGCGCGATTGCTCGCGGGAATATCATTCGCGTCGCGGAAAGCCAGCAGGTATTCAACGTCGGCGCTATCGAGCAGCACGCCCGCGCGACTCTCGCCGTCGAGCGCCTGAGCCAGCGCAGTGGCGAATCCGGCGGGTCGTGTCATCTCGCTCGACGCTTGCGGCGCAGGCTGGCGTGAGAGAGTCGCGACGCCGGACAAGAGCGCGCGGATTTCGTCGGCGGTCGGCGCACCGGAAAGCCAAGCGTCAGTCACGCGCGACGTGATATTGAAATTATGCGTGGCGAGCAGGGCCGCGTCGCGCGCGCTGCCCGTGTGATCCGCGTCCTGAATACCGGGCACTTCACGCGAAGACCGTATCGTGTAAGGCACGAGAGATTCATGCCCTTCAATAACGCACTCGCGCGCGCGGAGGTAGGGCACAGCATCGCCGCCGAAGATATTCTCGGCGTCTTCGGTGCGACCGCCGCACGTGGAAGTGTAGAGGGCGTTGATTGGACGCCCCTCGTAAGTCGCGATGATGCCGCGCGTCTCGGCCACGGCGCGGTCTGTTAGGGGATGCTCGGTCGAGAGTCCGCCGTAAACTTGCGAGCGCGTGGTCGGCATGAGGTCAAAGCCTTCAGCGGCGAACTGTCCGAGATGACTGACGGCGTAAGTGCGCGCGGCGACGGCCTGAGCTTTGAGTGCTTCGAGTGCAGGGAAGCTGCCGGGCGATAATTCGTTCGGCACGACGCCGCGCACGTAATCCTCAAGAGTGAGAACGTTGACCACCGTCAGAGCGCCGTGCGTGTTGGCGAAGACTTCCAGTCGCCCCCTGTAGGACTTCTCGTTGAAACGGACGGGATGAAGCGACTCGTCATCAGAGGCAAAGGTGATGGGCGCGCGGAGGTCAAACAAAGGCTTGTTCGTTCCCGGCACATAAAGAGTTGCGCCGCGCGTCGCTTCGGTCACGCGCGAGACGAGCCGGACATTGCCCGTCGTGTTAGAGCGCGGCGCTTGACTGACGCCGGGCCGTGCATTGTTCCGCGTTACATTTTGATTGAGCACGGCGACATCCGACGCCTGCGAGTCGTCGTCAGAGAGCGCATTGTCATCCTTTTCCGGCGGCGAAGATGCAGCCGGATAAGCGTGGGGTTCAAGACGCACGCGCGACGTTTCAAAGGGCAGCGGCGCGGCATGCGCGTCTGATGCGTCGAGTAGTTTGCCCGTGGTCGAAACGTTGACGGAGCGCGCGTCGCTCGTCAGGCCGATGCGAACGGTCGGGACGGCGTTGAGACGAAAAGCGCCGCTCACGTTTTCCGTCCGTTGAGTCGAAACGTCCGTTTGTTCGCCCGCGCGCGCGGAGACGGCGGCGGCGCGGCGCGGGCGCGTGTGTTCCTGCGTCTGAGGGATTTCTTGAGCGTGGGGTGTGAGCGCGGCGCAGAGCAGCGCGTGCGCGGCGCAGAGGGAGAGAGATTTCGTCGGAAAAGAAAAACGCATCGGCTGAAACTTTTCGGCGGAAGTGCGGCGGGGAGTTTTCCGCGGGGCTTATCTTACTACAAATTCGTAGGCGGCGGCTTCAACATTAAAAGCATGTGCCCGACGGCGGCGGGGTAAACTGAGATGCGACGCGCGATGATAAAACCACGCGCCTTAAAGCACGTCGGCGGCGAGCCGTTCGAGGGCTTCGACGGCCAGCGTGTGAAATTGTCGCCGCACACCGTTGATGTTGACGAAGGGCAGAGGACGCGCGTGCGTCCGGTTGGTGAGAAGGATAAGGACGCGCTCGCGCGAGGCGTCTATCCAGCAACTCGTGCCTGTGAAACCGAGATGCCCGAAACTGTCGGGCGGAAGCAGCGGCCCGGCGGTCGAGTCGGGCGTGGCGGCGAGTTGCCATGCGAAGGAGCGCGCTTCGTTTAAGCCGACGGTCATGTTCGTGCGGAAGAGCGCGCACGTTTCGGGGGCGAGCAATTTTGTTTCGCGCGCGACGAACTGCCCTGCGAGTTCGAGCGTTTCCGTCGCGGTCGAAAACAGTCCTGCGTGTCCCGCCGCGCCGCCGAGAAAGTGTGCGTTGCCGTCGTGCACTTCGCCCCAGACAGTACGCTCGCGCCAGTGATACTCCGGCGTGTCGCCGTACAGGTTCGCGCACATCTCACGTTCGTAAGAGTTGCCGCCCGACTCGGACGCGGCGATTTCCGTTCGCCGGATGCGGTCAGGATTAAAGAATGTCCGACCGAGTTTGAGCGGCTCAAAGATTTCGCGTCGGGCGAGGTCGGAGAACGACTCGCCCGCCACGCGCGCCAGCAGAAAGCCGAGCGTGATGAAGCCCAGATCGCTGTAAACGACGCGCGTGCCCGGCTCGCTCTCCAACTCCTGACCTGCGATCACGCCGAGCGTCGCTTCGGGCACTCCGCCTGTGTCGAGGTAGAGTGGCCGCCATGCCGGAAGCCCAGACGTATGGGTGAGCAGATGCAGGACGGTAATGTGTCGCGCCCGCGCACGCTCAAACTCGGATAGATACGCGGCGACGGGGCTATCAAGTTCGATGTGCCCGCGCTCGACGAGCAGAGCGCAGAGCAGTCCCGTGATGAGCGGTTTGGTCAGCGAGGCGAGGTCGTAAATCGTCTCAAGGTTGGCCGCGTGCGGAGCGGGTTCGCTCACGGCTTCGCCGAGTGCGTCGGCGAAACGTATCTGGCCGCGAGCGGCGACGACATAGACGGCGGAAGGAAAATCGTGCGCGTTGATACGTTCGGCGAGCAACGCGGAGATGTTCGGCTCAGGTTGCGGCAAAGTTGGCATGTGCGTTTCCGTCGTCGGCCTACTTCTTACTTTGGCACGCCGAGACCTACGACGAAGGGATGTTCGTGGATGCGTTCGAGCACACGCAGGGCGAGCGCGAGCGTCTGTCTGCCCTCTGCGCCAGTGACGGCTGCGGGTTGGCCTTCGCGCGCCGACGTGATGAACGATTCGATTTCGGCGCGCAGTGGTTCAACGTCGCGGATGTCTAAATGTTTGACGTGCACGCCGGGCCAAGAGCCGGTGGTCGAGGGCGGCGCGAGGCCGCTGATCGAGGCAAAGCGCGTCGCGTAATCAACCGCGATGTAGTCGTGCGGTTGAAAGAAACGCATCTTGCGAATCTTCTCCGTGCCGACGCGCGAGGCCGTGATGTTCGCCACCGCTCCGGTCGCAAACTCGATGCGTGCATTGGCCGCATCAACGCGCGGCGTGAGGACGGGGATGCCGACGGCGCGCACGTCCGTCACCTCTACGTCGCGCCCGACGAGCCACTGCACGATGTCGAGATCGTGAATCATCAGGTCAAGCACAACGTCTATGTCGAGCGAGCGGGCGGTGAACTGCCCGACGCGGTGGACTTCAAAATAGAGCGGGTCGCGGACGTGCGGGCGCAAGGCGACGAGCGCCGGGTTGAAACGTTCGAGATGACCGACCTGCAACAACGCGCCCCCCTCCCCGGCTGCGGCGATCATCCGGTCGGCCTCGACGAGCGTGCGCGAAATCGGCTTTTCGACCAGCACGTGAATGCCCGCAGACAATAGCTCGCAAGCAATTTCCGCGTGCGACTCGGTCGGGACGGCGAGGCTGACGGCGTCCACGCGGCCTTTCAGCGTTCGCCAGTCGCACGTCCAATCGGTCTCTCGCTCGGAAGCGATTTCGCGCGCGGTCGCTTCCGTCGAATCGCAGACGGCGACGAGTTGCGTCTGTCCCTCGCCCGCCAGCGCCGCGTGAATGCGCGCGTGTTGGCGACCCAGATGGCCGACGCCGATGACGGCGGTGCGTAGCGTCACAGATTCCTCCGGAGCAGACAATCGTCAGCCTCAAACGCGAGAAGAAATAGAACCGTGGCAACGTGCGAAGTTGAACGCCGGTCGGATTTGAATAATACTCGCCGGGCCTTCATCAATCCTTCAAAGCTGACGGTTCTTCGGGTTGACGGCTGTTAATTATTTCGGGGTGAATATACTTGCTACGTTTCCTGCTTGCCAAGCGCGCCCGTCTCGCCCTCTTCGTCATCGTGTGCGCGGGCTACTTTTACGGCCTCGGCTACGCGCCCCTGTTGGGGTCGGACGAGCCGCGTTACGCGCAGGTAGCGCGAGAGATGTTCGCGCGCCGTGACGTGGTGACGCCGACGCTTGCGGGGCACACGTGGTTTGAAAAGCCTGCGTTGTTGTACTGGCTGATGATGGCGGGCTACGGCATCTTCGGCATGACGGAGTTTGCGGCGCGCCTCGGTTCGGCCTTGGCCGGAGTGTTGACGGTGCTGCTCGTCGGCTGGTTGGGCGCGAGAATCGCGAAAGCGAGTGGCGAAGAGAGGCATGGGTTTAGCCTGTTATGCGCCGCCGTCATGGCTTCGAGCGCGGGGTTAGTCGTCTTCTCGCGCGCGGCGAGCTTCGACATTATTCTGACGTTGACGCTGACGTTAACGCTCGCGTGTTTGCTGGTCTCGGAGCTTG
>JBAVPI010000898.1:0-4712 GCA_049692915.1 Pyrinomonadaceae bacterium | reverse complement strand
GGTCACAGGAATGCGCGCGCGCGAAGCGTCGGCCAGTGCCGCGGCCATCTCCGACGCGCTTTCGGGAACGAGGACGCGCGCCGCATGCCCGCCCGCGAGATTGCTGGCGTCGGCGAGGAAGGATTGAATCTCGTCCGCGTTGGATTTGGTGAGCATCCGAATTTACGAAGCATGTTCGGCGGCGAAAGGATTGCGCGCGATGTAAAAGGCCGAGTCATCTTTTTCGCCGTCGTAGCGGCGCGGGCCACGATACTCGAAGCCGATCTTTTCGAGCACGCGGCGCGAGGCGTAATTCTCGCGCACGGTGTTGGCCGTCACTTCCGCGAAGCCGAAGCGCTTAAAGCCGTAGCGAAGCGCGGCCCCGGCAGCCTCGGTCGCGAAGCCTCTCCCCCAACTCTCGCGCGCGAAGACGTAGCCGAAATCCACCTCGGTGAGCGCGAGCAAAAACGAGAATCCGCAACTGCCGATGATCTCGCCGCCCGCCCGTTCAAAGACGACCCACGGCCCGTAGCCGTACATCGAATAACTCACCCGGACGCGTTCGATCCAACTGCGCGCGCGTTCGATGTCGGCCCATGCAAAGCCGTCGCCGATGTAGCGCATCACCTCTTGAACCGAGGCGAAGGCGAACAGGGCTTCCGCATCGGCGGGCGTCCAGTGCCGTAACGCGAGACGTTCTGTTTCGAGTATTACCGGCATGACGCGTGATGGCCTCCGCCGTCAAAACGCTTGCAGTTCGCGCTCGCGCAGATACTTGATGCGGTCGCGGATTTCGGCGGCGCGTTCGAACTCCATGCCCTTGGCGGCGGCGCGCATCTCGGCGTCGAGCCGCGCGATGGTCGCGATGATGTTGGCCTTTGAATAGTCTTCCATAGCGTCGAGGTCGAGCGGTACTTTGAAGTAGTCGGCCTCGTATGCGGTGACGAGCGTTGACTCGATTGACTTGATGATGGTCTGCGGCGTGATGCCGTGCTCGCGGTTATAGTCCTGTTGAATGACGCGACGGCGCTCCGTCTCGCCGATGGCGCGGCGCATCGAATCCGTCATCTTGTCGGCGTAGAGAATCGCCATGCCCGAAGCGTTGCGGGCGGCGCGGCCCATCGTCTGAATCAGGGACGATTCGGAACGCAGGAAGCCTTCCTTGTCGGCGTCGAGGATGGCGACGAGCGAGACTTCCGGCAAGTCCAATCCCTCGCGCAACAGATTGATGCCGACGAGCACGTCGAACTCGCCGCGTCGCAAATCGCGCAGAATTTTGATGCGTTCGAGCGTCTCGATGTCCGAGTGCAAATAGCGGACGCGGACGCCGACCTCTGAGAAATACTCCGTCAGGTCTTCGGACATCTTCTTCGTCAACGTCGTCACCAGCACGCGCTCGTTGCGTTCGGCGCGCAGGCGACACTCTTCGAGCAGATCGTCAATCTGCCCTTTGACGGGCCGCACGACGACCACCGGGTCTGTCAGTCCCGTCGGGCGGATAATCTGCTCGACGACTTCGCCGCCCACCTTCTCCAACTCGTACGGCCCCGGCGTCGCCGAGACGTAGATGGTCTGGCCGACGCGTTCCTCGAACTCGACGAAGTTGAGCGGGCGATTGTCCATCGCGCTGGGCAGACGAAAGCCGTACTCGACGAGCGTGCGCTTCCTCGACTGGTCGCCGTTGAACATGCCGCGCACCTGCGGGACGGTCTGGTGCGATTCGTCTATCACGACCATCGTGTTCTCCGGCAGATAGTCGAGCAGGGTCGGCGGCGGCGAGCCGGGCGGCTTGGCCGTCAGGTGACGGGAGTAGTTCTCGATGCCGCGACAGAATCCCATCTCCTTCATCATCTCAAGGTCGTACATCGTGCGTTGATGAAGGCGCTGCGCCTCGACGAGTTTGCCGTCCTGTATGAGCTTCGGCTCCCACCATTCGAGTTCATCCTTGATGGTTTTGATGGCGCGCTTGAGCGTCGCTTTCGGCATCACGTAGTGCGTCTTCGGGTAGATGGGCAGGCGCGACGTGTGCTTGTGCAAGACCTCGCCGAGCAGCGGGTCTATGGTCGAGATCGAGTCAATCTCGTCGCCCCACAACTCGATGCGGTAGGCTTGATCCTGATAGCTCGGATAAATCTCGATGACATCGCCGCGCACACGGAAACTGCCGCGGTCGAACTCGATGTCGGAGCGTTCGTACTGCAACTCGACGAGACGTTGAAGCAGCGCGTCGCGCGTCGTCTTCATGCCCGGCTCGACGAAGAGGAGCATGTTGTAATAAGCGTCCGGGTCGCCGAGGCCGTAGATGCACGAAACGGAGGCGACGACGATGACATCACGCCGCTCGAACAAAGCGCGCGTCGCAGAGAGACGCAGGCGGTCAATCTCTTCGTTAATCGTCGCCTCTTTTTCGATGTACGTGTCCGAGGCCGGGACGTATGCCTCCGGCTGGTAGTAATCATAATAAGAGACGAAATACTCGACGGCGTTGTCGGGGAAGAAGGTTTTGAATTCCTGATAAAGCTGCGCGGCGAGCGTCTTGTTGTGCGCGATGACGAGCGTCGGGCGCTGCGTGCGTTCGATGACGGAGGCGATGGAAAAAGTCTTGCCGCTGCCCGTGATGCCGAGCAGAACCTGATGCCGCGTGCCTTCGTCAAGGCCGCGCACGAGCGTCTCGATGGCCTGCGGTTGATCGCCCTGCGGCGTGAATTCGGAGCGAAGTTTGAATGGCATACCTCGTCAATAGTAAATCGTCAAACGTGAATAGACAAACAAGCTATTCACGTTTGACGATTCACGTTTGACGACTTTTAGGCGGCGGGTGTGGTGGCGTCCTGCTGGCCGCTGCTGATCTGGTAAATCGCCTCCATCACCGCCGAGCGGACTTCCGTGGGCAGGCTTCCGCGCACGGCGAGACGACGGAAGGCCGGAAGGATTTCTTTCTGGCCGGAGAGCGCGAGCAGTTTGACGACGGCGAGGCGCACCTCGTTGTCGGGGTGTCCCTCAATGGCGCGAATCAGCGGTTGCACCTCGCCCGCCTTCGCCATCAGGAAGAGCAAAGAGAACGCCTCGTAGGTCTTGTCGCGACTCTCGCCGGTCAATTGCGAGATGGCATCAGAAGCGAGGCCGGAGGAAGCGATGGCCGCCCCGATGTTGCGTCGGCGTTCCGCGTCGGACTCGCGCAGGGCGCGCGTGAACGAGTCGGCGCGGTCTTCCTTGAGTTCGTAGAGGGCGCGCGCCGCTGCCCCGCGCACTTCCTTTGCTTCGTCGTCGAAGGCGGCGCAGATTTGGTGGAACGCATCGCCCGAATCCACGTGCGAGAGTTCCGTGATGGCGGCGGCACGGTCGGACGGCTCGCGGCTCGTCAACCGTTGCTGGATGGCCTTCGGGACGGTCGAGAGTTCGTCGAAAGGCTCGATGCTCCGCTCGGCGTCGTCCGCTTTGGCTTCGGCGACGGGAGGGGCGTCCACCAACGTCGGCTCGAACTGTGTGCCGGAAATCGCCTCGACCAAGACAGGCTCTGCGGCCCACGCTTCACCCACCGGCGAGACGTGCGGTTGAGCATCGGCGTTTACGGCTTCGATGTCGGTTGTGCCTGATTCGAGCGAAGGGGCGTCGGTTTGAAGCGCGTGGGCGTCGGGCGCGTTTCGCGCCTCGTCCATGTTCAATTCAAACCACTCTCCGGCGGGGGCGATTTCGTTCGAGGTCTTCGCCGTTTCGTTAGAGGTCTCCGCCGTCAATCCCGCGACGGATTCATCGGGCTGAGACGCGGACGGCAACACCTCGATGGTCGCCGGTTCGTAGAGATCAATGCCTGCGTGCGACTCTTGCCCTGCGTGCTCGGCGACTAGAGGCAGGCTCTCGAAGAGGGGCGTCTCAGTTTCATCGCGAAGCGTGTGCTCATCCGTGTGGTCAATCGAGACCGACTCGATGCCTGTCTCCGCCTCCCGCACATCGGGCGTGATTTCGTCAGCCTCAAGCGCTTCGACTCTTTCCGCGACATCAACCGGCGCATCGGCTTGGACATCAACGGGCGCGACGGCGTGCTCCGCAAAGAAGGAGGGTAGCTCGTCAGGCACGTCCGGCGGGACGACGGCCTCGCCCACGCTCATCAGACCTTCGGCGGCCAATTCGCCGGAAAGAATCTCCTCGATGCCCGGCGTCACTTCGACGGATGGAATCTCCGCGTGCGCTGACAAAGTCTCGCCGTTGAAGCGAGTCGCATCGTCGTCGGCGACGATCTCGTGCGCTGCTTCCGGCATCACGTCCGTCGCTTCCGGCGCGGCGTCAGTCGCTTGTTCTTCGACAGCGACAAGCTCCGTCGTGACGGCAGTTTCTTCAAGGGCGACAGGCTCGGTCACTGCGGCGGCGGCTTCTTCGACAGCAACCTCTTCGACAGGCGGCACCGCTGCATGCAGGGATGATTCGAGCGTCGCCGTTGACATTCCAGCGGCGTCCGAAGGGGTGACTTGTTCAGGCGCTTCCGGTTCGCTCACGGTGCACGCTTCGATGGCGCGCTGTACGAGTTTGCGGTTGACCTTGTCCCTCTGGCTCTTCTCGCGTTCGAGCAACGCTTCGAGCGGCGCGACGGCCTTCGGGTCACGCAATGTGGCGAGCGATTCGACGGCGGTGCGGCGAACTTCGACAGTGGAATCTTCGAGGGCCACGACGAGATGCGAGGTGGCGGCCCTGTCACCGGCGAGCGCGAGCGCGCGTGCGGCGGATGAGCGTTGCGC
>JBAVPI010000897.1:0-9764 GCA_049692915.1 Pyrinomonadaceae bacterium | reverse complement strand
GTCGAATGGTCGAAGAAATTCACGGCAAAGATATGTTTGCTTACAGGTGAAGCACGCGTAGCACGTCTTCGTGAACGAGGCCGTTGGTGGCGGCGATGGGCGGCGTATAGACATCGAACGGCGCGCCGTCGTAATGCGTGACGCGCCCGCCCGCTTCCTCGACGAGAAGGACTCCGGCGGCCACGTCCCACGGCCTCAAGCCCTCTTCCCAGAAACCGTCGAAGCGCCCGCAGGCAACGTAAGCGAGGTCGAGCGCCGCCGAACCGTCGCGGCGGACGGACTGCGCGTGCATGATGAAGTTCGTGAAGTGGCGCGCGAACTCTCCGCGCTCGCGCACGTCGTAGGGAAAGCCCGTGCACATCAGCGCGCGGTTCAGATCGCTCGTCTCGGAGACGCGGATGCGCCGCCCGTTCAGGGTCGCGCCCTCGCCGCGCTCCGCCGCGAACAACTCATCGCGCGTCGGGTCATAGACGACGCCGACGACGATGCGCCCCTCGTGCTCCAAGGCGATTGAGACGCAGAAAATGGGGTAGCCGTGCGCGTAGTTCGTCGTCCCGTCGAGCGGGTCTATGATCCACTTGTAATCGGAAGGCGCGCCGCCCACAGCCGCGCCCGCGCCCGACTCTTCGGCGAGGACGGCGTGACGCGGGTAGTAGCTGCGGATGCGCTCGACGATCAACTTTTCGGCGGCGAGGTCTGACTCGGTGACGAGGTCTATGTCGCCCTTGTTCGAGACCTGTATCGCGCGCCCGAATTTTTCCGCGAGCACGCGGCCCGCCTCGCGCGCGGTTTGGATGGCGAAATTTAGCATCAGTTGTTTTTCAGAATGGCGACTACTTCCGTCTGAATCGGCAGCCCCGTCACTTCAACGTCCTTGTCGCCGACGTACACGTCTATCTCGGAGCGGATGCCGAACTTGCCGTCGAGGTAGATGCCGGGTTCAATGGAGAAGCATGTGCGGCGGATGATGCGGCGCGAATCCTTCGTCTCAAGGTCGTCAATGTGCGCGCCGTTGCCGTGGACTTCTTCGCCGATGCTGTGTCCGGTGCGGTGCGTGAACTGCTCGCCGTAACCGGCGCGTGTAATCACGCCGCGCGATACGTCGTCCACCTGCGCGCCGCCGATGGTCTTGCCGTCGCGGAAGGAGGCGCGCACGAAGTTGACGGCGGAGTCGCGCGCGTCGCGGACGATGTTAAAGACGCGCGTGTACTCGGCGGGCACAGTGTCGCCGACGTAGCCCGTCCACGTCTGATCCGTATAGACCGCGCCCGGCGTTTTCAATTTCGCCCACACGTCGAAGAGTACGAAGTCGCCGCGCTTGATGGGCGAGTGCGTTTTCGCGTCGGGCTGGTAGTGCGGGTTCGCGCTGTTGGCGTTGACGGAAACGTTCGGGTCGTCGCCGTCGCTCGTTAAATTCTCTTCGGCGTAGCGGCGCACCATAAACTGCTGGATGTCGTACTCGTTCGTCGGGATGTCGGCGCGGATGCGGCGCGCGATCTCGTTGAACGATTCCATGATGATGCGGTGGATTTTGTCGGACGCTTCGACGTGAGTGCGATACTGCTCAGGCGTCCAGACGGCCTCGAATTGCTGGACAAGATCGGCGCTCGTCTTGATGTCTATGTTGGGGAAGGAGCGGATTAGTTCAATCGTTCCAGCGTCCACGCGCGAAACATAAGGGATGTCGTTCATCGGCGAATACTGCATCGCAACGTGGCGCAAAAGGAAATGTTTGTCCTTGATGCCCCCCGTCGTCAGTGCTTCGCGGACGGCGGCGTGGAGTTCCTGCCAACTGCGGTAGATGACTTTTTTGCCGGGCAGCGCGTCAAGTTTGTAACGCTCGATGGAGTGGACGATCTTGACGGGTTCGCCGACGACGGGGATGTAGTAGAACCAGCGACGCGTCGTCAAACCCTGTTCGTCGAGTTTGAGAATACGATAGGCGAGCGGGTCGCTTCGGCGGAAGTCGTAGAAGAGCCAGCCGTCGAGTTTGGCCTCGCGCAGAGCCGACTGGATGGCGGCGATGCGTGCCGCGTGCGTGTCGTCGGACTGTCCCGGCGCGCTCGCGTTTTGCGCGCGTGCGAGGGGCGGTGCGAAGGTCGGAAGAAGGAAGAGGAAAGCGACGATGTTGATCAGTAATCTTTTCATGCTCGTGTAGTTTTACCCCGTCACGCCTCACTCGTACAACTTGCGAAGCGTCGCGCGCCATTCCGTGTGGGAGACGAGGTCTGTGCTGTCGCTGAACGTGTCTATGCCGCCGATGGGACGACGCGACGCGATGCGTTTAACCGCCTCGTCCGTGATGCGCGCGTTGATTGCTCCCGCGAAACCGTGGAGGGCGATGACTTTGAAAGGTCGCCCGAAAAAATCGCGCGCCGATGCGGGCAGCGGGTCGGTGATGCGGAGCGCGTTGTGCATCACGGCGACCACTTCATAAGCGGCGGCGAGCGCCCCGTCACGCTCTCGCCAGTCCGCCGCCGACAGCGCGCGGCGAAGGTGCGGCGACAATTCGTCCGCGCATGAGAGTTGTTTGAAAGCCGTGCCGAACCACTTCGGATAAGGAGCGTACTGCCGCTCCATGAGAAAACAGAGGCGCATCACGTCGCGCACGAGTCGCGCGCCGATGATGGCCGAGCCGATCTCGTCGCCGACCGTTCCGGCGCGGCCCATCAAATGCTCCTCCTGCCCGACGCGCGCCCAACCCGCGGCGAGCAGATAGAGCCACACGTCCTGCGGATAGTACGCGAAGCGTTCGCGCATCAACTGTAGCCCCGCCTCGTCGTGAAAAACTTCGCCGCGTGTGATCGTGCGCAATTTCTGTTCGGGAAAGGTGAGCCAGTCGGCGGGTTCGAGTCGTTCGCGGATGTCGAAGCCGAGATAGCCGAGGAAGAAGCCGCGCGCTGTGTAGATGTCCACCCTGTGATTGACGGGGCCGCTGTTCTTCATCTCCGCGTGTTGCGTGCCGTTGTCTTCGGGGTCGGGCGCGGTGAAGCTCGTCGGGTGGCCGCGAAAGCTGTGCGGCAGACTTTGACGCAGCGCGTCGTCAACGGGCGTGCGCAGTCGCGCGTCGTCTTCCTCTGTGAAGAACAGATCAACGCGCGGCCCCCAGCCGTGGTCGGCGGACATTTCCGTGTCGAAGCCGAGGACTTCCGAACCCGTGCCGATGAGCGCGGCGCTGTAACGCAGGCCGGGAAACGCCGCCGCGAGGATGGGCTTGATGGCCTCGTCGAAGAAGAGACGGCTCAGTTCGAGTCCGCGAATGAAGTCCGGCATACGACGTTCAATGTGAGATGGAGGGCGACATCGACGGCGATTTCAACGTCGCCATCGCGACGCGCAACAGTTCGGGCGACTGTCGGCCCCAGTAGGCCATGTTGTGATCGCCGGGCAACTCGCGATACTCGTGCGGGATTTTTCGCTCGATGAGCAAGTCTGTCATCTGCCGGTTGACGGGCGTGAGTTGGAACATGTCTTCCGTGCCGCAGTCGAGATAGAGATAGGGCAGCGCACTGATGCGCGCGGCGGGCAGTTCGCGCACGAGCTTGAAGAGGTCGTTGGCTCGCCGCGTCGGGCTGTCGAGCGGGCCGAAGGTTTTCATCACGGAAGCGAGAATGAACGGGACGCCGCCGAGTTCCGTCTCGCCCGCCGCCGCGATGCTGAGCGCGCCGCTCATCGAACCGGCGAAGGCGAACATCTCTGAATGCTTGACGCCGAGTTTGAGCGCGCCGTAGCCGCCCATCGAGAGTCCCGCAACGCCGCGCCCCTCGCGCGACTCGACGGTGCGGAAACGTTTCTGCACGTCGGGGATCAACTCGTCGAAAATGTACGTCTCGTATTTGTCGGTCGCGACGTTTGCGCTGTCCGTGTACCAGTGGCCGTCGTCGGTCAGTGCGACGAGGATGACGGGATAATCTTGCGCCGCGTTAACGAGATTCATGCGCGGCGCAAACCAGTTCGAGGGCTGCCCGCCGAGTCCGTGCAGAAGATAGAGGACGGGATAACGCATCGCCTTCGACGACGGCGCGTCGTAGTCTTTCGGGAGCAGCACCATGTAGGGCAGCGACTTGCCGACGAGTTTACTCGCGAACGGTATCGTCTGGACGCGCGAGGACTGCGCCTGCGTCGCTTGCGCGGGAGCGCCGCCGGTGGCGGGAGTCTGCGCCGGAGTCTGCGCGGGAGCGGCAATCGCAAGGTTTAAGACGAGGACGAAGGCCGCCGTCAGCCCGCCCGTAAATGTTTTCGACGCGGCGCGGCGCACGCGCGTAAGTTTGCTCCACACGGAATTGTGCATGTCAGGATTAATCATGGCTTTCCTCGTCGTCAAATTTGGAAGGTCGCTTTTTTATGAGTCGGGCGAGACCAGCATCTCTTCGGCGACGCGCAGCACTTCGCGCACCTGCCTGTCCCAGTAGGGCCAAACGTGGTCGCCCGGCAATTCGCGGTACTCGTGTGTGATTTTGCGCTCCGCAAACACGTTCGCGAGTTCGCGGTTGGTCGCCAGCCAAGGGTCTGCGCTGCCGCAGTCGAGATAAAAGTAGGGCAGCAACGCGAAACGCCCGGCGGGAAATTCGCGCGCGAGTTTGTACACGTCGTTGGCCTCGCGCGTCGCGCTGCCCGCGTCGCCGAACGTCTCCATGATCGAAGAATCGTCAGTGCGCCGAGTGGTGTCAAACGCGCCGCTCATCGAGCCGACGAAGGCGAACATCTCAGGATATTTAAGTCCGAATTTGACCGCGCCGTAGCCGCCCATCGAGAACCCCGCGATGCCGCGCCCCGCGCGATTGTTGAGCGTGCGGAAGCGCCGTTCAACGTCCGGGATCAACTCCTGCAAGATATAAGTCTCATACTTATCATCCGGCGCGACGCCGCTATCGGTGTACCAGCCGTTCTCGCCTTCGGGCGTGACGACGATGATCTGATGTTCCGCCACGTAGCGCGCCAGCGAAGTGTGCGCGAGCCACGCGTCGTAATGGCTGCCCCAGCCATGCAACAGATAGAGCACGGGATAGCGCGTGCGGCGCGATGTGACGAGGCCATAGCCCGGCGGCAGCACGACGCTGTAGGGCAGCGTCTTCGCCGTCAAACTACTCTTGAACGGCACGGTCTCGACGCGCACCGCGCTCTCGACGTGATAGTAGTAAGCCGCGAGCGCGACGACGAGCGCACAGAACAGGAGTATGAGTCGTAAGCGTTTCATGTTCGCGCCGTGTCGGACTATCACGCCTCAGTGCGCCCGCTCCATCGCGTCGGTGCGCGCCTGTTCTTCCGCATGCTTGCGCGCGAGTCCTTCGCGCCCGTCGTAGAGGAGGAAAGCGGGCAGCGCGAGCGCGAGCAGGCCGGAGCCGACAACGCAGAGGATGCCGCCGGAGACGACCGAAGCGCGCACGCTGAAGATGCTGGCAACGATGCCCGATTCGGCGTTGCCGAGAAGCGGGCCGGTAGTGTAGCTCACCATCTCGATTCCGGCGAGGCGACCGCGCAGGTGATCGGGGATGGTCTGATTCCAGATCGTCGAGCGGAACAGCCCGCTAATCATGTCCGCTCCGCCCGCGAGCGCGAGGCACGCGAGCGCCAACCACAAATGCGACGCAAAGCCGAACCCGATGATGGCCGCGCCCCAACAGGCGGCGGCGAGCGCGACGGCGAGTCCGTGCCTTCGGACGCGCTTCGTCCAACCGGAGGTGAGCGTCGCGCACAGTGCGCCGACCGCGGGGCTAGCGTAGAGCAGCCCGACGGATGCGCCGCCGAAGTTTTCGGCGATGGCCGGAAAGAGCGCCATCGGCATCCCGAAAAACATCGCGTTGATGTCAATCAGGTACGTGCCCATCAGTTCGGGGCGGCTGCGCGCGTAGCGCAAGCCTTCGACGACGGAGCGCATGCTCGGCCTGTCCGCACCGGCGGGAGGCGGCACGGCGCGCATCATCCAGAGCGCGACGAGCGAGACGACGAAGGTCAGAAAATCAACCGAGTACGCGAGCGCGGGGCCAAACGCGACGACGAGCACGCCGCCGAGCGCGGGGCCGCCGATCATGTTGATTGACCCGCCCAGAGATTTGAGCGCAGACGCCGAGGGCATCAACTCCGCGGGCACGAGTCTGGGAAGCATCGCGTCGAGCGAGGGACGCTGCAAACCGTCGAGCGCCGCCATCGTCCCCGCGCACACGTAGAGCAGCCAGATGCGCGGCTGTGCGAGCAAAGAGTTGAAGACGAGCACGCCCGACATCAGCGCGAGCGCCCCTTCCGTCAGCCGTACCATCCGCCGCCGGTCAACGTAATCGGCCAGCGCCCCGCCGACGAAGGCCATGAAGAGGATCGGCACGAACTCCACGACGCCCATCATCCCGACCGCGAAAGACGAGTGCGTGAGTTGGTACATCTGCCACGGCAGCGCCACGAACGTCATCATCGCCCCGAAGAAGGAGACCGACTGGCTCGTGAACAGCAGGCGAAAATCGCGCGAGACTTTCAGCGGCGTCAGGTCAATCGCCAGCGCACGCACAGCCCTGCGCGCACGATTCTCGTCGGCGCGCGCTTCCGCTTCGTCGGCGCGCGTCTCCGCTTCGGTGGCGGTCACGGGGTCGGGCGTCAGGTGCGTTGATACTCTCGGCGTTTCTTCGTTCACATGCTTACCGGGCGAGACGGGCGCTTCAAGTGGTTCGGCTCATGTTGTGCTTGAACCACTCTTCGGCGGAGAGTGTCGGCATCTCGCCGCGCACCCCCTTGCCGACCTTCTCCTGCGCGTTGCGGATTGCCTTGGTGATGAATGGGTGCGTCAGGCATTCGTCTTCCGCGTGACCGAGCTTTTCCAGAAGGCCGCGCGTGCTCTCGCCGACGAAGCGTGAGAGCAGCGCGTCCGTGAGCGCCGTGTGAAACGTCGTCGTGGGGCGGCAGGGAAGTTGCGCCAGCGCATTCGTCAATGCCTCGTCGCGCGCGAGCAAAGGATGATGCTCGACGACGAGCACGCGCAGGCGTCCTTCGACCGGCTTGTTAACCGCCGACGCGAATCCGCTCGAACGCAGGTGCGAGGCGAGGACGAGCCGGACTGACGGGAACGCGCCCGCCTCACTCATGTTCGCGGCGCAGAGCGCGGCGGGGTCGCCCGAAGAAAAGATGCGGTATGCAATCGAGCAATCGCGGAGTTTTTTCGCGATAACCGACAGCATCTCTTCAAAGTGTGCGACGACGAGGACGTTGAGATTGTCGGCGGCAGCACCGGCCACATCGCGTCGGACGCCCTCAAGCTTCCGCGCTTCGTCCACCCAGACCTTATCGTCGTAGCTTGCGCCTGCTGCCATCCTCATTGACCGTCCGTACCGGATTCACCTCGTACCGGATTCGCCGCTCGCACCGAGCATCGGCACGTGCACGCCCTTCTCTCTCGCGGTCTCTTCCGCCACTTCATAGCCCGCGTCAACGTGGCGCGCGACGCCGAGGCCGGGGTCGTTGGTGAGCACGCGGTTGAGACGCACGGACGCTTCCCGGCTGCCGTCGGCGACCGAGACTTGGCCCGCGTGGAGCGAGTAGCCGATGCCGACTCCCCCGCCGTGATGAAACGAGACCCACGACGCGCCGCTCGCCGTGTTCAGGAGGGCGTTCAAGATGGGCCAGTCGGCGATGGCGTCGGAGCCGTCGCGCATCGCTTCCGTTTCGCGATAGGGCGAAGCGACGCTGCCGGTGTCGAGGTGGTCGCGCCCGATGGCGACGGGCGCTTGCAGTTCGCCGCGCTTGACGAGTTCGTTAATGGCCTCGCCCATCTCCGCGCGCTCGCCTAGCCCCAGCCAGCAGATGCGCGCGGGCAGACCCTGAAACTGCACGCGGTCGCGCGCGAGCCGCAGCCAGCGATTCAATATCGCGTCTTCGGGAAAGAGTTCGAGCGCGAGGTCGTCCGTGCGGCGAATGTCGGCGGGGTCGCCGGAGAGCGCCACCCAGCGAAAAGGGCCTTTGCCTTCGCAGAAGAGCGGGCGTATGTATTCGGGGACGAAGCCGGGAATCTCGAAGGCATCGGTCGCCCCCGCGTCGTAGGCGAACTTGCGTAGATTGTTGCCGTAATCGAATGCGACCGCGCCCGCGCGTTTCAAGTCGAGCATGGCTTCGACGTGCCGCGCCATCGAAGCGGTCGAGCGTTCGACGTAACCGCGCGGGTCTGCCTGCCGGAGCGTCGCCGCTTCTTCGAGCGTGACTCCTTCGGGCACGTAGCCGTTTAAGGGATCGTGCGCGCTCGTCTGGTCTGTGACGACATCAATATGTACGCCGCGCCTGACGAGTTCCGGCAACACTTCTGCGCAGTTGCCTGCGAGTCCGACCGAGAGGGCGCGTTTCTGCTCCACGGCGTCTTCGCAGATTTTCAGCGCGTCGTCGAGCGCGAGCGCGAGGCGGTCGCAGTAGCCATCGTGGATGCGCCGCTCGATGCGCTCGCGGTCAACGTCTATACCGAGAAAGACCGCGCCGTTCAAAGTGGCGGCGAGCGGCTGCGCGCCGCCCATCCCGCCTAAGCCCCCGGAGACGACGAGGCGGCCCGCGAGCGTCCCTTCGAAGTGCCTGTCGGCCATCGCCGCGAACGTCTCGAATGTGCCCTGCACGATGCCCTGCGTCCCGATGTAAATCCACGAACCGGCGGTCATCTGCCCGTACATCGTCAGACCTTTGCGTTCGAGTTCGTGAAACTGTTCCCAGTTCGCCCACGCGCCGACGAGGTTCGAGTTCGCGATCAAAACGCGCGGCGCGTATTCGTGCGTGCGAAAGACGGCGACGGGTTTGCCTGACTGGACGAGCAGCGTCTCGTCGTTTTCGAGCGTGTGCAGTTCGCGCACAATGGCGTCGAACGCGGCCCAGTTGCGCGCGGCCTTGCCCGTCCCGCCATAGACGACGAGGTCTGCGGGACGCTCGGCCACGTCAGGGTCGAGGTTGTTCATCAGGCACCGGAGCGCCGCTTCTTGATGCCAGCCCTTGCAGTTGAGCTTTGCGCCGCGCGGCGCGCGGATGATTCGCGGTGTGGTCATAATTGAAGAGGGCGACCGAATGCGTCGAGGAGTATCGCGGGCGGGTTGTTCGTCGCTGAAGACGCAGAGGACACGAGTCAAGTGCACAGAAAACGAGTCCCGTGCGTCATCTCTGTCCCCTGCGTCGATTAATGCGCGGAGCGCGTGTCGAAGAATTTAGCCTTCAACGTTTCGCTCGCTCGCGTCGCCCGGCCAGAAGACGCTCAACCACCTCCCCGTCGGGTTCTCTTGCTTGATAATCTGCTCCAGTTCGCCTGCGTCGAGCCAGATGCCGTTACAGGAATTGCAGCGATCAATGTGCACGTCGTCGTAAGTCTCTTCGTGGAGCATCCCGTCGCAGCGCGGGCACGCCATGGTGGACGCGGCCTCGCCACGCTCCCTCGCTTCATCGTGTAAAGCCTCGCGCAGTTTGCGGAGCGACTCTCTGTCTCTGCGTCTGAAATACTCCTCTTCGAGCGCCTTCCTTCGTTCGTCGAAAATTTCTGACACCGTTGCTGCCTCCCGTTAGATTAATATGTTTCGGTTCGGACGTTGATGGGTAATGTAATATCAGAAAACGTTGCGCGCGCGCCACCTCATGAGCGCGACGCTTGATTCGCGCGTCGCTAATTTCTATGCTGTGACCCGAACGCAGAAACGTCTCCTGTCGGAAAGGCGTCAACTTCTTATGGCCGTCAGCCCGCGCGCACGTGTGCTCGTCATCGCCGCCGTCGTCTTCGCGGCTCTCGCCTCTCTCGTCTGGTTCTTGAGCGCGAGGTACTGGCC
>JBAVPI010000896.1:0-4171 GCA_049692915.1 Pyrinomonadaceae bacterium | reverse complement strand
GTCGCGACGAGCCGACAGCGACCAGAGATCAACCGCGCGTGAACACCCTGCGCCGCCTCGAAACTACTCCGGGCGACGCGGGCAGCTTTTTTCTCTCCGGCCTCGAAGCAGGCCGTTATCGTATTGAAGCGCGCGCACTCGACGATAAATTTTACCTCCGCGCAATCGAACTGCCCGGCACGCCTCAGACAATCGCCGGTCAAGGCAGCACGCGCGCGCCCCAAGCTCCCGCTTCGCAAGTTTCAACGTCGCAAGTTTCAACGTCGCGAGTTCCGGCGTCGCCAGTTCCGGCGTCGAATGCTCCCACACAAACGCGCGAGACGATTGATCTCAAATCGGGACAGCAACTCGCGGGCTTGAGCGTCCGCGTCGCTGAGGGCGCGGCGAGCTTGAGCGGGCGCATCACGCCGGAAGGCGACGGCGTGACGCCGCCCCTGCCCTCCGTCGCCCTCTTGCGCGTTCATCTCGTCCCCGCCGACCGCGCACAATCCGACGACCCCCTCCGCTTCGCCGAAGTCGCGCCCGCCGCCGACGGCGCTTTCACTTTCAAACAACTGGCGCCCGGTCGTTATTTTCTGCTCGTGCGCGCCGCACCATCGCCCGCCGGAGATGCGCGCGAAGCTTCACCGCGCCCCGCTCGTTGGGACGCCGCGGGACGCGCGCAACTCCGACGCGAAGCCGAGGCCTCCGGCGTCGTCATCGTCGAACTCCAGCCGTGCCGGAACGTGAGCGATTTCGTGCTGCGTTATCCGCCTGTAGGCAAGAAATGAACGTGGCGGGTCAGTCTGAAAGTTTGGACGGTGTTTACCAGCGCTCCAAGCCTGAAACCCGGATCGCTAGGCCGCTTTTTATTGACAACTTTCAGGCGGTTGCATATCTTACTCGCGCTTATGCGACACGACATCTCCGTCCTATCATTCTTCGCGCGGAGTTGTCTTAACCACAATTCGCGTCAGAGCGGCGCGGTTCGGATTTCGATTGTCAATTTCGACGATCCGGCGTCCGCAGGCGTGAACCTCTTACCACTTTGACAAGGAGACTTCAGATGCCGAAAACGGAAACTGAGCAGCGAGAAACTTTACCCGTCACTCTCCCCACATCCGACCAGCACACCATCTGTAGCGGGTCTGGAGCGTGCTCGAAATCAGGATGTAACTGTCAGGGATATGAAGGCAGCGGCAGCACATGCGGCAATGGCGGCTGCGGTCATTCTTGGTCGGATCACTGGTAGTCTTCCAACGACAATCAACTTTCCGTCGAGAGAGACAGGGTGAAAGCCTTGTCTCTCTATTTCTTGATGCCCATTTCAAACTGAGCCGCTGACGAAATGAGGCTTGATTTTGCGGGACGCGCTCCGTGTGCTTAAATGCTTCTTTCCCGGAGGGGCTATATGCGACACGAAAACACGCTCGATCTCAAGCAGGCCGCGCTCGTCATCATTGACATGCAGGAGAGTTTCCGCGGGGCCATCTCCGACTTCGCGGACACGTCGGCGCGCATCGCGCTCGTAGCCCACGCCGCCCAACTGCTCGGCCTACCCCTAGTCGTCACCGAACAATATCCGAAAGGCTTGGGCCACACCGCCGGTGAGATTCTCGCCGTCCTGCCCGCCGCACTCCAACCCGTCGAGAAGACGGCCTTTAGCTCCTGCGGCGCGCAAGCCTTTGTCGCGCAACTCGAACGCACGAGCGCGCGGCAGGTCATTCTCTGCGGCATCGAGGCGCACATCTGCGTCAACCAGACCGCGCACGACCTGCTCGCTCGCGGCTATAAGGTTCATCTCCTGACCGACTGCATCACCGCACGCTCCGCACACAATCGTCAGGTCGGCCTCGCGAAGATGCAGCAATCCGGCGCGCTCCCCTCCTCCACCGAACTGGCGCTCTTTGAACTCATGCGCGATGCGCGCCACGAACAATTCAAGGCGATACAGAGACTTATCAAATAGATTTGCACTATCGGTTCATTGATTGATTCAAGATAAATCTTTCGGTGAACCGGTGAGCCGCTAATCAATGAGCCGATGAACCGATGAAACAATGAATCAACTTTTATCTTCCCTCAACGAACGACAACGCGAGGCCGTGACGACGACCGAAGGGCCGCTGCTCATCCTCGCCGGGGCGGGTTCGGGCAAGACGCGTGTGATCACCGTCCGCATCGCGTATCTCATCTCGGAGCGCGGGGTCGCGCCCTTTAACATCGTCGCCGTGACCTTCACGAACAAGGCCGCGGGCGAGATGCGCGAGCGGGTCAATAAACTGCTCGCCGACGAGCGATTGGAGAGCGCGCCGCTCATCTCCACTTTTCACTCGCTTTGCGTGCGTATGCTGCGCCGCGACATCGAGAAACTCGAAGAGGGCTACACGCGCTCCTTCACCATCTACGATCAGGACGACTCGCTGCGCGTCGTCAAAGCGTGCGTCAAAGACCTCGGCTACGACGACCAGAAGCTCGCCGCGCGACAGACGCAAAGCGCCATCAGCCATGCCAAGAACAGCGGCCTCGACTCCGAAGGTTTCGCCGCGCGCGTCGAGTACGGCGACGAGAAACGCGCCGCCATCGCACGCGTCTTCAAGCTCTACGAAGAAAGGCTCGTCAATAACAACGCGCTCGATTTCGACGACCTCCTGATTAAGACGGTCAAACTCCTGCGCGCGCTCGAAGACGTGCGCGCCCACTACAACGAACGCTTCCGCTACATCCTCGTTGACGAGTATCAGGACACCAACAGCCTCCAGTTCGCGCTCATCCACTTTCTCACGGAGAAGCAGCAGAACGTCTGCGTCGTCGGAGACGAAGACCAGAGCGTCTATCGTTGGCGCGGCGCGGACATCACGAACATCCTGAACTTCGAGCAGCATTACCCGGCGGCGAAAGTCATCCGCCTTGAGCAGAACTACCGCTCGACGCAGAACATCCTCGACGTAGCGGGCGCGGTCGTGAAAAACAACACGGAGCGCAAGGGCAAGACGCTCTGGACATCCAACTCTTCGGGCGAGAGCATTCGCTATTATCAGGCGCTCGACGGCGACACGGAGGCGCGCTTCGTCGCCGCCAAGATCGAAGAGCACCGACGCCGCGAGCCTTTATTGCGGGCCGCCGTTCTCTACCGCACGAACTCCCAATCGCGCGTCTTCGAGGAAGCCTTAAGGCGCGCGGGGCTGGCCTACAACATCGTCGGCGGCTTCTCGTTCTACGAGCGCGCAGAGGTGCGCGACATCGTCTCCTACCTCAAACTCGCCCTGAACCCGCACGACTCCGTCGCACTCCTGCGCGTCATCAACACGCCGCCGCGCGGTCTGGGTAAACAGACGCTCGACGAACTCGACCGGCGCGCGAAAGACTACGGCGTGTCGCTGTGGGAGACCATCGGGATCGTCACGGACAAGGGCGAGGGATTCAACTCGCGCGCCGTCTCGGCGCTCAAAACTTTTCAGACGATCATCAACAGCCTCGTCGCGGCGGCGCAAAAAGAGTCCGCCTCGGAAGTCGTCAAGGCCGCCATCCTCGACACGGGCTACTCGGACTCGCTGAAGGGCGAAAACTCCGAGGAAGCTGAAAGCAGGCTCGCGAACTTGCAGGAACTCGTCAACGCCGCCGTGGATTATGACGCGGAGGAGGACGGCGGCCTGCGCGACTTCATAGACGCCGCCGCGCTCGTCTCCGACACGGATCAGTACGAGGGAGACGCACCCGTCACCCTAATGACGATTCACGCCGCCAAGGGCCTTGAATTTCCGCTCGTCTTCGTCGTCGGGATGGAGGACGGACTCTTTCCGCACTCGCGTTCGGCGACCGACCGCGCGGAACTCGAAGAGGAACGTCGGCTCTGTTATGTGGCGATCACGCGAGCCGAAAAATTTCTCTACGTCTCGCATGCGATGAAGCGTCGCGTCTATGGCGAAGAGGTCGCCGCCGAGCCTTCGCAGTTCTTAAACGAGATGCCGCTCGAACTCTTGGAAGACCTCTCGCGCGGCCCTTCGTGGCTCAAGTTCGCGCGCAGTTCCGCCTCTCTCGAAGCGCGTCACACGGCGAAAGTGCTGCGCGGCGAAACGAGCAGCATCGCGCCGGAGAAGAAATACGACGGCAAGACTTACGACAGCGTGGACTCCATCGCCGAATTTTTTCGCCAGCGCGGAGAGAAGTTCAGCGGCGCGAGCGGGCGTCC
>JBAVPI010000895.1:0-3067 GCA_049692915.1 Pyrinomonadaceae bacterium | reverse complement strand
CTGCCCGTGCGCTCCTTGCCCGTGCGCGCCAGTCCGCCGCCGCCGCGTGCCGCGGCCAACTGTGCATCCTCGTCAATCGTCCCGGCCTTGATGCGCTCGAAGAAGGAGACGGCCTGCGGCTTTCCGTCCACGCGGAGTTCAAACTGTTCGGGCTTGAGTCCGTCAACGAACTTACCGCTCTTGTCGAAGACCATCACGTCCGTCTGCCAGAGTTCGGAACTGATGCGAACCACGTCGTCCGCGTCGGACTGCTGACCCGGAGCGGAACCGGATTTCGTGTCCTGAGCGAGAACGGGCGGCGCGGCAAGGCAGAGCAGGACGAGTGATAAACGGAGAAGGCGCGTGACGGAAGCGGCAAAGGAAGGCATGATAATTCTCCACGGCGGTAAAACTTTTCTCAGGCATCTTATCACGTGCCGAGCCGTTGCGGAGAGGGCAGAGCGGCGCGGTCGTGAAGAACTTTCGAGTCGCGCCGCCCGTATTAGCACAGGATGAATCAGCAACACCCGCACGCGCTCAAGTCCTTCGACGCGCGGGCGCTCCCCGGAGGTCAACCCCCGCACGTGAACGACACACAGCCCACACTCCTCGTCGAAGGGGTGACGAAAAGCTTCGACACCTTCACCGCCGTCAACGAGTTGAGCCTGCAAGTGCGCGCGGGCAGAATCTTCGGCCTTCTGGGGCCGAACGGGGCGGGGAAGACGACGACGATTCGCATGATCGTCGGCATCACGATGCCGGATGCGGGGCGCATCGAACTGTTCGGGCAGCGGGTCAACTCAAAGTTGCAGAACCGCATGGGCTATCTGCCGGAGGAGCGCGGCCTCTACAAGAAGATGAAGGTCGGAGATCAACTGCGCTTCTTCGCGGAACTAAAGAACGTGCGCGGTCGCGTCGCCGAAGAAGCGTTGGATCGCTGGCTGGCGAAGGTGAAGCTCACGGAATGGAAGGACAAGCGTGCCACGGAACTGTCGAAGGGCATGCAGCAAAAGATACAGTTCATCGCCGCCGTGATGCACGACCCCGACCTGCTCATCCTCGACGAGCCTTTCTCCGGCCTCGACCCCGTCAGCGTTGACCTTCTCAAAGACCTCGTGCTCGAACTCAAGGCCGCGGGGAAGACGATCATCTTCTCGACGCATCAGATGGAGATCGCCGAGCGGATTTGCGACGACATCTGCCTCATCAACAAGTCGCGCAAGATTCTCGACGGCAGCATCCGCGAAGTGAAAAGCGGCTTCGGTCGCAACGCCGTCTCGCTGCGCGTCGCGGGCGGCGAGACGGTGCTGGAAGATGCGTCGCTGGTGGCGAAGATCGTGCGCCATAGCGACGGCGCTGAGGCTTTGCTCGCACCGGGCGCGGACGCACAGGAGTTGTTGCGTCGCCTTGTGGCAGCGGGCGCGCAGGTCTCCAAGTTTGAACTCGTCGAAGCGAGTCTGCACGACATCTTTATCGAGAAGGTCGGGGGAGCGGAATGAATAAGTTTCTGGCCGTCGTCAAACGCGAATACGTGCAGCGCGTCCGCAGTCGAATGTTCATCGTCGCGACGGTGCTTGGGCCGCTCATGCTGATACTGTTCACCGTCGTTCCGACGATGCTGGCGCGCATCAAGACGGGCGGCCCCGTGCGCATCGCCGTTGTGGACGAGAGCGGCGGACGTTTGTACGAACGCGTGCGTCAAGCAATTCTGAGCAGCAGCCGTGAAGATGAGGACGATGAGGACGCGGGCGAAAGAGCGATGGAGGGGGCCGTCAATCAGAATTCCGCTGATCGTTTGAAGAAGGTGGGGGCGGCGACCGAGCAGAGTTACGCGGTCGAGGCGGTTTCGATTGAACATCGTTCGCCCGATGAGGTGAAGAGTTATCTGAATGAACGCGTGAGGCGCGGGGAACTCGAAGCTTATCTGATTCTGCCCGCCACGATTCTGGAGAATGGCGAAGCGCAGTTCTACGCGCGCAACGTCGGCGACGTGTTCACGCGTCGGCAGATACAGGATCGCCTGACGACGGCTGTGCGTGAACAGAGGATGGTGGAACGAAACATTCAGCCCGTCGAGATGCGCGACATCAACAGGCCGCTCCAGCTGAAATCATCGAAGGTCGGCGAAGTGGGCGCGGAGGAAGATTCGGGGCAGGGCTTCTATATGGTCTTCATCCTCGGCTTTATCATCTATCTTTCAATACTGATGTACGGGCAGGTAATCCTCGGCGCGGTCATCGAAGAGAAAGAGACGCGTATCGCGGAAGTCCTGTTCTCCTCAATCCGCCCTTTCCCTCTGATGATGGGTAAACTCATCGGCGTCTCGCTCGTGGCGCTGACGCAGTTCGTCATCTGGGGAGTGGTCTTCGCCCTCTTCGCGCTCTACGGCGTGGCGATGCTTGCGGCCAACGGGATGACGATTAACCTGCCGCACATACAGCCGATGCTCTACATCTACTTTCCGCTCTTCTTCCTGCTAGGCTATTTCATCTACTCGACCATCTACGCGCTGCTCGGTTCGATGGTGACGACGGCGCAGGAGGGCGGGCAACTGGCGATGCCGGTTATCATGCTGCTCGTCTTCGGCATCTACCTCGCGTTCCCCGTCATACGCAGCCCGAACTCGCCGTTCGCCTTCTGGGTTTCGATGGTTCCGTTCTTCTCGCCCATCACAATGCTCGTCCGCATCGTCACGCAGACGCCCCCCTTCTGGCAGATCGCGCTCTCGCTCCTGACCGGCTTCGCCACCGTCGTCTTGCTGCTCTGGGTCGCCTCGCGAGTCTATCGCGTCGGCATGCTGATGTACGGCAAGAAGGCGAGCATCCCGGAAGCGTGGCGCTGGCTCAGACAGTCCTAGCATTAACGGCTCTGAAATCCCGTTCAGACCTCACACAACGCGGGCACGAAAGGGAAGGTTAAGACTAAAACTGCGCCCGCCGTGTCTCTATAGCCAACTCTCCGGCCTCCGAATCTAACTCTCCGCCCTCAAACGTCGCGATTCTGAGCCTTGCCGTCATAATTTCGGGCATCAAGTCAGCGATTTCCGTGTCCGGTTATGCGATTCCATGTTCCGGTATCGCTTTACCGG
>JBAVPI010000894.1:0-3670 GCA_049692915.1 Pyrinomonadaceae bacterium | reverse complement strand
GGGCGTAGCCCGCCGCCGCGTCCCCGGCTTCGAGGGGCAGCGGCGCGACATCCGCTTTCGCCCGCCCCTCATTCAAATGATACGCGAGCGCATTGGCGAGCGTGCCCGTCTTGACGCCGCGCGTCGGGTGGACGAGCATCCCGGCCCCCTTGTTGACGACGAGGAAATGCGCGTCTTCGTAAACGATGTCGAGCGCGAGCGGCTCCGCCGTCATCGAGTTCGGCGTGTCCTCGTCGAGCATGATAATCAGCGTGTCGCCGGACGCGAGATGCCGACCGGCCCGCGCCGGTTCATCATTTATCGTGCACGCGCCGCGCGACAAAAGCGACGCGATGCCCATGCGGCTCAACTCGCCCAGACGCGCGGCGAGGAATGCGTCGAGCCTCTGACCGGCGCTCTCGTCCCCGACGCGAAACTCCAAGACTCGTCCCGTGCGATTGTCCATCATCGTGCGCGCGTTGAATGAAGTTCATCTTCGCAGACAGTTTTTCTTCTTTCTCTTAGACTGTGCCTGCGAATGTCTCTGTGATTAGTTCCGAACAACCGGACGACGTTTTAAGGAATGCCGAGCAGTTTGTGCGTCTGCAAGCTCAGACGCCACTGCGGATGCGCGAGGCAGTAAGCAATCGCGAGCCGCGTGTTGGCGTCGCGCGCGGGGCCGTCCATCGGTTGAAGGAAGAAGTGTTGGAAGTCGAGTCGTTCATAGAGCGGCGGCTCTGCACCGCGCTGCGGAAAAATCAATTTGAGTTCGTGACCGGAGCGCAACGTCAATTCCGCGCCCGCCTTCGGGCTGACGCAAACCCAGTCCACGCCCTCCGGCGCGAGGAGCGTTCCGTTCGTCTCGATGGCGACCTCGAAACCTTCGGCGTGAAAGGCCGCGACGAGTTTCTCGTCCAACTGCAAGAGCGGCTCGCCGCCCGTGCAGACGACGAGCGGGCGACCGTGCGACGTTGACGCAGACGCCGCGTCATTGTTGAGCATCGCTCGACCTTGCGGCGACGCGGGCCATGCCGCCGCGACGGCTTTCGCCAGATCGGATGCCGCAGCGAAGCGACCGCCGCCGGGGCCGTCCGTACCGACGAAATCCGTATCGCAAAAATCGCAGACGGCTCCGGCGCGGTCTTCTTCGCGGCCCGACCAGAGATTGCAACCGGCGAAGCGACAGAAGACGGCGGCTCGTCCCGCGTTCGCACCTTCGCCTTGAAGCGTGTGGAAAATTTCTTTGACGCTGTAGCTCATCCGTTCGTCGTCGCCGCCGCATCGCCCGTGTCGGCGTATGGCGCGGGGTCTCGCGTGCCGTTTTCACTGAAACCTCTCAGGCGCAACAGGCACGCGTCGCAGTGGCCGCAGGCCGACCCTTCGGCTGAAGGGTCATAGCAGGTGATGGTCACGCCGTAGTCAACGCCGAGTTCAAGACCGCGCTTGATGATCTGCGCCTTCGTGAGTTGAAGGAGCGGCGTGTGAATGTTGAGACGCCGTTCGCCCTCGACGCCCGCGCGCGTCGCGAGATTCGCCATCCGTTCGTAGGCCGCGATGTACTCCGGGCGACAGTCGGGATAGCCGCTGTAGTCGAGCGCGTTGACGCCGATGAAGATGTCGAAACTTCCGAGCACTTCCGCCCACGCCAGCGCGAACGAGAGGAAAATCGTATTGCGCGCCGGGACGTAAGTGACGGGAATGACGGACGCATTTTCCGCGCCCGGCTCTCCGACGAAGCGATCTTTCGGAACAGGAATGTCGTCGTCTGTTAACGCCGAGCCGCCGAAGGCCCGCAGGTCAATCTGCGTGATGACGTGTGCGGCGACGCCGAACTGTCGCGCCACGCGACGCGCGGCCTCGATCTCGGCCTCGTGCCGCTGCCCGTACTTAAACGTCAGCGCGTAGAGTTCGTAATTCTCGCTTCGAGCGACGGCCAGCGTCGTCGTCGAATCGAGTCCTCCGCTCAAGAGGACGACGGCCTTTCGTTTTTCCCCGATCAAGTTCGACACCATCTCAACCACGTCTTGTTTCAATCGTCGGACGGGGAACGCTCCAGCGCGGCGCGATCCCAACGAGCAAGTTTCGCGCCAGCCTCGTATGTGCTTTGCAGAAACTCCGTCAACGCCGCATCGGGCGCATCGGTCTGTCGCAAGGCGTCGTAAGGGAAAAGAAATTCTTTCATCTCCGTGCTGTAAAAAGCGCCCGCCGGACGAATCGCCGATGTGCTCAAGCCCTCCGGCTCCGGCGCGGTGTAAGAATAAAAAGCCGCCTCCGCCCCGCCTCCGCCCGGCCAGAAACCGTGGCTGATGACCTCGTGCGAATAAGCCTCGCGCGTCACGGCGTCTGCGCCCGCGCGTTCGGGCGCGCGTCGCCCGGAGAAGCGCGTCACGGCCAAGTCGAAGCTGCCCCAGAAGAAATGCACAGGGCTGCACTTGCCGAGGAAGCGCCCGCGAAACTCCTTGAAAATCCTGTCTGCCTGTACCAGCACGCGCCGGAAACGGTTCGCGTATTCCGGGTCGTAAGAAGCATGCACTTCGTCCGCCTCGAATGCTATCGGGTTCTCGATTTCGACCGGCGTCGTCCAAATTTTAACTTTGATGTCGAGATCGGCGAGCGTCTCCATCACTTCACGATAGAACGCGGCGACGGTGCGCGGCGCGAGCGCGATGGAGCGCGTCTCTCCGTCGCTCGTCTTGAAATCGAGGCGGTGCTCGATGAAGTCGAACTCGATTTCAAAGGTGCGCGTGCCGTCGGGGATGGCGGAAGTGGTCAGGCCGCGCGTGGTCACGTAGAGCGGAACCTGCCACCAGTGATTCTCCGGCGGACTGAGCGCGAGCCGGACTTTGCCGACGACCTGCGTCCACATGTGCAGGGTTGCGCGCGTCGCTTCCCACCCGGCGACCGGCAGGGCCGGCCAGACCTCCACGCGCGCAGCCTCGTTCGTGTTTTCGTTAACGGTCATGCTCCGGTTTCCCTTCTCGGTTGCGCGCCCCTTGCCGGGACGGGCAATTTATTTCTTCAGCCGGTCGAGATAGTGCTTGCGAAACTTGCTCACTTTCGGCGCGACGACGACGCGACAATACGGCTGGTTCGGGTTACGCGCGAAATAATTCTGGTGATACTCCTCCGCCGGATAAAACTCCGTGAGCGGCACGACCTCGGTCACGATGGGCGCGTCCCAGACTTCCGCCGCGCTCACTTCGGCGATGACCTGTTCGGCAGTCTCGCGCTGTTCGGGCGTGTGATAGAAGATCGCCGAGCGATATTGCGTGCCCGTGTCTCCGCCCTGCCGGTTCAAAGTCGTCGGGTCGTGGATGGCGAAGAAGACTTCGAGGAGTTCCCTGTACGAGACGACGCCCGGATCGAAAGTCACCTGCACCACCTCGGCATGGCCGGTCGTGCCCGCGCAGACCGCCTCATACGAAGGGTTCGCCGTCTCGCCGCCCGCATAGCCGGAGACGACGCTCTCGATTCCGCGCAAATCGTCGTAAACCGCTTCCAGACACCAGAAGCACCCGCCGCCTAGCGTCGCCATTTCTTTACCCTGTTGAGAATCCATGAATTGATGATCTCCCCTGTTCTGATTTCAAGTTACTCCGCCCCTACTTTCAACTTACGTCGCGCGTGCGAAGTCTATGTAGCCACGCTCCGGCTCGGTCGAGACGAGTCGCACGCGCACGCGGTCGCCCAC
>JBAVPI010000893.1:0-1720 GCA_049692915.1 Pyrinomonadaceae bacterium | reverse complement strand
GCCCGATGCCTTCAGCCCGGTTGACCCGGTTGACCTCGGCGGCGACGGCGGCGGCGACGTAGACCTCGCCGTCGGGATGCCCGACCCCGTCAACGGCACGCTCACCAGCCCGCCGACGCTCGCCTCTTCGAGCCTGATAGCGGCCAACATCTCGACGCAGAAATCCACCGACAAGGGGCAGACCTACACGCGCAACAACCTCGGCAACGTGACGGGCGGCATCCCCGCCGACGACCGGCAGTGGGAAGAATTCCACGGGCAGAACAACGTCTATCTGCTCTACCGCACGCTCGCGCCCGCCGTCACACAGATACAGCGCTCGACCGACGGCGGCCTGACTTTCGGCCCCGCGCAGACCGCCGGGCAAATCGGGCAGGTCGGCTACATCGACGTTCATCAAGCCACCGGCACCGTCTACATCAGCGGCTCCACGGGCCAAGTCTGCCATAGCACCATCACGCTGCCGACGGGCGAGGCGGCGGTCTATCAATGCACGCAGGCGGCGACCGACCCGAACGGCGTCGCGCACATTTTCTTCATCGTCAAGGTCGCCGACGACGGCACGCCGAACGGCACGGTCTATGCCGCTTACTCCAACGACCACGACATCTTCCTCGTCCATTCGACGGACAGGGGCACGACGTGGAGCCAGCCCGTCCGCGTCAGCAACGGGCCGGAGACGAAGACGAGCGTCTTCCCGTGGATCGAGACGGGGCCGACGCCCGGCTCCGTGGGCGTCGCGTGGTACGGCACGTCGAGCGCGACGAACGACGACAACGCCAACTGGAAGGTCTACTTCGCGCAGTCGTTCAACGCCACCGCCGAGACGCCCACCTTCCGGCAGGCGGAAGTCAGCGATCATTTCATCCACGGCAGCAACATCTCCGAGGGCGGCCTAACGGGGACGGCCAACCGCAACCTCATCGACTACTTCCAAATCTCTTTCGACCCGACCGGTGCTGCCGTCATCGGCTTCGCCGATGACCACAACGACTTCGACGGCCACACCTACGTCACGCGGCAAATTTCGGGGCCGAAGATTAGCGGCGACGGCAAAACGAGTGTGCCCGATCCGGGGACGCCCCCGCCCGCCGAAACGGGGCCGCTGCCGCGCGCGGCGGATGTCGGGGGTCTGGCTGGCTCGCAGGTCACGGATTTCCGACAGGACGTGACGAACGGACTCGTCGCCGTCGTCCCCGTTGATGACCCGCTCGACATCACCTCCGTCAAGTATTCATGCGAGTCTCTGCCGGGCGGCGACGCGGCCATCGTCGCCACGATGAAGGTCTCGAATCTCTCGACCGTGCCCGCGGGGTCGAACTGGCGGATGCACTTCGCGTCCAACGCGCCATTCGCCGGCATCAGCCCGACGGGCGATTACAGTTTCGCCGTCTCCGACCGGGGCGATCAGTTCTACTTCCTCGCCAACACCGACACGCCGTCCACCCCGACTTTTACTTACGGGACGGCGGTCAGGAATTCAGACGGCACGCTCGCTTACACCTCGAAGGGCACAGCCGACTGCGGCTCTTTCGACACGACGAACAACACCATCACCGTTAAGGTGGCACTGAGCAAACTCAACCCGCTCGTCACGCACGGCCCCGTCATCGCGGACGGTTCGGTGCTGGCCGGACTGCGCGGTTCGACCTTCACCACTGGAGCCAACGGCAAGCGCGACATCACTCGCGGCGGCACCGAGTTTACCTTCGGCAGTTGC
>JBAVPI010000892.1:0-13617 GCA_049692915.1 Pyrinomonadaceae bacterium | reverse complement strand
GTCACAATAAAGATTTGGCGGGGCGGGTCGAAAAGTTTCGCCCCGCCCCGCCCTTTTGCGTTCAAAGAGACAGCGATGTCTGGCAAAGGAGGACGGCATGACGAAACGGTGCAGCGGCAGTCCCTATGTGCATGACGCGGAGGTGATGGAGGTCGTTAGAAAATTCGAGTCGTGCGAATTCACACCGTCGGATTTCAACCATCGCCTTCACTTAATTGTCTCGCTTTCGTACCTTCTCAAATACCCCGAACAGGAAGCCCTCAGTCGGCTCCGTCAAGGCATCAACAAATTTCTCAAACATCACGGCATTGACGCTAACGTCTATCACGAGACGCTGACTCTCTTCTGGATGAGGCGCGTGAATTCATTCCTCGTGAGTTGCGTCTCGTCGCGACCGCTCGCCGGGTTGGCGAATGAATTGATCGAGACGTGCGGCGACTCAAGAATTGTCTATGATTATTACAGTCAGGAGTTGATCGCATCCGAAGCGGCGCGAATCGCGTGGGCCGAGCCGGATTTGAGGGCGCTGGATTTTTAGTCGGGAAGCTTTTTTCAGCCCGTTTGGTCGGGAAGCTTTTCTTAGCCCGACAGTTCGCAGACGAGCATTTCGAGTTGGAGGCGTGCGCCCTTCGCGCCGCCCGCCGAGGTCTTGATGGCGAGATCGGCGTCGGCGATACGACGGATGCGCCGCGCCAGATCATTGGCGTCGGCGCGGATGGCCGTGGCGACAAACTCTTTGCGCTGTCTGAAAGGCATGTTGACGACGCGAAACACTTCCTGCTCCGGCGCGCCGCGCGACATCAGGTCTTTGGCAAGCGCGAGGCGGTGATAACTGCTGGCGAGCAGGCCGACGAGCATCAGCGGCTCCGTGCCGTCGTCGAGCAGGCGACGCACCGTCTCGACCGCGCGGCGGCGGTTGCGCGCGATGAGATGATCGGTCAACTCGAAATTTGAAATCTCGCGCGAGCGTCCGACGAGTTCGTCAACCACCTCCATCGAAATATAATCTCCCGGCAAAGCCGCCGTCGCCAACTTTTCCAACTCGGTCGAGAGCTGGCGGACGCTGGGGCCGACGAGGGCGATGATGTGCCGCAGCGTGCGCTCGTCGGTCTGCGCCTTCAACTCCCTGAGGCGCGACTTGGCCCACGCGGCCAGTTCAGCGTCGCCGAGCGTGGCGAACTCAATGCCGGTGCAAACTTCGAGCAGCGTCTTACTCAGCTTGCGTCTCTTGTCCAAATCGTCGGCGACGAAGATGACGGTCGAGCTTTCCACGGGGCGCGTGATGTAGCGAAGCAGAGCGCCCTCGTCCGCCTCGCGCAGGCGCGCGAAATCGGTGATGCGCACGACCCGGCGCTCTCCCATCATGGGTAATTGCTCGGCGGTGGCGATGGCCTGCTGCACGTCCGTGTTCGACAGACTAAAGCTCGCCTCGTTGAACTCGCGCAAGGATGCGTCCTTCAGCGCCAGTTGGGTGATGGCGCGCGCCGCCGCGTCGCGCAGGTATCCTTCCGGGCCGAAAAGCAGATAGAGCGGCTCGACGCGCCCGCTCTTGAGAGCGCGTTTCAGGTCTTCGCGTGAAAGTATGCTCACGGTTCTTCGTTGACCCCGAAGCCGTTGACGAGCGTTGAGACGAGACTCTCGGCGAAGCTGCGCGCGAGGCGTTGCACCGCAGGGTCTTCTTCGTTGAAGAAGCTACGCGGGTCGTCCGTGAACTCGAACTCGCCGCGGAAGACGTAGTCCTGATTATCGTAGAGGACGCGGTTGCGCACCTGATCGCGCACGGTGACGGCGGCGGTAATCGTCACTTCAAAGATGCGCGCGCGCCCGCGACTGTCGAGCAGTACGCCGGAGAAGCCGAAGCCTTTGATGACGCCGTCAACGACCGCGTCCGCTCCCTTGCGCTCGCTCTGCACGGTCAGACCCTTGCCGCGGCGGATGATTTCGTTCGCCACGGCGTCCGTGAAACGCGACTCGATTTTGTAGCGCAGGGCGTTGTTCTGGAAGGCGGGAACGGCGACGGTGCGGATGTGGTTGGGCAGCCCGCTTCGCGTGACGGGCTTGTAACAACCCCTGAAACCCGAAGAGCAGGCGACCAGACCGATGAGCGCCGCCGCGCGCAGAATTTTGCGGCTCAAAGTCATTTAGACATTTACCTCTTAAACTTTTTACTGCGGGACGGAGCACGATACGACCGCCTTTGCGCGCGTGTCAAACGGCTGTTCATCTCAGCGAGTTTGTCAAAAGCATGAAGCCGATGCCGACATAGAGCAGTCCGAGGAGCGACGCCAATCCGCGAAAAATAATTTCCTCCGCGTCCACGAGCGGCTTTGCTCCGAACAGCAGAAGCGGATAACGTTTGAGCCAGCCGCCGACCCTTTCGTTGAAGATCAGACAGAGCACGCCGAGCAGAATGGCGACAGCGCCCATAATCACGGGCAGGGCCGCCCTCATAGTTTGCATTGATACACACCTCCCGACTAAGCCTTTACATTCTGCGCTTTTCTGATGGCATCCGCCACACGCACGGTTTCGACCGCCGCGCGCACGTCATGGACGCGGACGATTGATGCGCCGCACAGGACAGCGGCGGCGACGGAGGCCATCGTGCCGTGCAGTCGCTTGTTGACGGGCGCGCCGCCGAGCAGGTGGCCGACGAAAGACTTGCGCGATGTCCCGACGAGCAGCGGAAATTTAGGGAAGAGGCGTGCCAGTTCGTCGAGCTTCGCGATGAGTTCGACGTTCTGCGTCTGCGTCTTACTGAAACCGATGCCGGGGTCGAGCACGATTTTTTCCTGTGGGACTCCGCGCCCGACGGCTTCTTCGACGCTCACGCGCCAGCTTCTCGAAACTTCTCCGATGATGTCCGGAACAGGCTCTTGCCGGTGCATGGTTTCAAAAGTGCCGCGCGAGTGCATGAGTATCAGGCCGGCGTCGAAGTTTGCGGCGACGCCTGCGAGAGACGGATCGAAGCGCAGGCCGGAGATGTCGTTGACGATCTCGACGCCGGCATCGAGTGCGACGCGCGCGACCGCGGCCTTCGTCGTGTCAATCGAATAAGGAACTTTAGCGTTCAGCTTGATTAAGACATCGAGATACTTCTGGACGCGACGTATCTCATCCTCTTCCGAGACGGCGCTCCCGCCCGGTCGTGTGGACTCGCCGCCGACATCTATGATGTCCACGCCGCTCTCGATCATCTGCTCGGCGTGATGCCACGCGCGCTTGCGTGTGAACCACCTGCCGCCTTCGCTGAAGCTGTCGGGCGTGAGGTTGATGACGCCCATGACGAGCGTCCGCTTGCCGATTGAGAGGGTGTGGCGCGGCAATTTCCATTCACGTTTCATAGAAGTTTGAGGAATGTGAGTGTCGCAAACGACGAAAGGGGAAAAGGCTGAAACTCCTTTTCCCCTTTCTCTCTAACAACGTTCGCCGCGCCTTATGCCGTCGCCGGGTTGCTGCCCGTGATCGGCGGCAGGATGGGCTTGAGCGGATTGGCCGTCGGTTCTTTGAGTTGCGGGCGATCCTGATCGTCTTTCGAGTTCGACTGCGGAGCGTTCTCTTCGTCGAGCGGCAGACCGGCGACGATGCGCCGAATCTGTACGCCGTCGAGCGTCTCACGCTCAAGCAGAGTCTCGGAGAGGCGCACCATCGTGTCGCGATTCTCGACGATGATGTTGCGCGCGCGTTCGTACTGCTCGTTGATGATCTTCCTGACCTCTTGGTCAATCTTGATGGCCGTGTCTTCCGAGAAATCGCGATGCTGAGCGATCTCGCGACCGAGGAAAATCTGCTCCTCCTTCTTGCCGAAGGTGAGCGGCCCCAGTTCCGACATGCCGTACTCGCAGACCATCGAGCGGGCCAACTCCGTCGCGCGCTCGATGTCGTTCGACGCGCCCGTCGTAATGCTGCTCATGAAAACTTCTTCGGCGATGCGCCCGCCCATCAGGATGGCGATCTGCCCGACGAGATACTCTTTCGAGTAGTTGTGCCGGTCGCCTTCGGGAAGCTGCTGCGTCAGTCCGAGGGCCATGCCGCGCGGGATAATCGTCACTTTGTGCACGGGGTCGGCGTTCGGAACTTTCAGGCCGACGAGCGTGTGGCCCGCCTCGTGATAAGCCGTGACACGCTTCTCCTCGTTCGTGATGACCATTGACTTACGTTCAGCGCCCATCAGCACCTTGTCCTTCGCTAACTCGAAGTCCGTCATCATCACGATCTTCTTGTTATAGCGCGCGGCATTCAAGGCCGCTTCGTTGACGAGGTTGGCGAGGTCTGCGCCCGTAAAGCCGGGCGTGCCGCGCGCGATGACGTTGATGTCCACGTCTTCGCCGAGCGGAATCTTGCGCGTGTGAACTTTGAGAATGCCTTCGCGCCCGCGCACGTCGGGCCGCGAGACGACGACGCGGCGGTCAAAGCGTCCGGGCCGCAAGAGGGCGGGGTCGAGCACGTCGGGCCTGTTGGTCGAGGCCATCAGGATGACGCCGTCGTTTGACTCGAAGCCGTCCATCTCGACGAGCAACTGATTGAGAGTCTGTTCGCGCTCGTCGTGCCCGCCGCCGAGACCCGCGCCGCGATGACGACCCACAGCATCAATTTCGTCAATGAAGACGATGCACGGCGCGTTTTTCTTGCCCTGCTCGAAGAGGTCGCGGACGCGCGATGCGCCGACGCCGACGAACATCTCGACGAAATCCGAACCGGAGATTGAGAAGAACGGGACGTTCGCTTCACCCGCCACGGCGCGCGCGAGCAGGGTTTTGCCCGTGCCCGGAGGCCCCATCATCAGAACGCCCTTCGGGATGCGACCGCCGAGTTTCTGAAACTTCTGCGGCTCCTTGAGAAACTCGATGATCTCCTGCAACTCCTCTTTGGCTTCGTCCACGCCAGCCACGTCCTTGAACGTGACGCGCTTCTGCTGGTTATTCAGCAGCTTGGCGCGCGACTTGCCGAACGAGAGTGCCTTGTTGCCGCCCGACTGCATCTGCCGCAGCATGAAAATCCAGAAGCCGACGAGCAACAGCACCGGCCCCCACCAGATGAGAATATTCCAGAGCAGCCCGCCGCCCGCCGGCTCGATCTGTGCTTTCGGCACGCGCGGCTTGCCGTTCGAGTCTTTCTCGACGGCGAGGGTCATCAAGTCGCCCTTGATTTTGTCGCCCTCGATGGGCGTCTTGGATTCGTTCCTCGACTTGTCGAAAGAAACGACCTCCGACTGCTTGATGGTGATCTCATCCACCTTGGCGTCGCGGATGTTCTCGACCAACTGGCCGTAGGCGAGGGGCTTGGCATCGTGTCCCTGCTTGTTGACGACGAACTGGTAGAGCATCACCGCGCCGACGAGGATGAGCACCCAGAAAATTAATTGTCTAGCCGTAGAACTCAAAATATTTTCGCCTCCGACGCCGATAATAAACTATTTCGGCATCCTTTGTCGCTTCCCCTGAATTACCGCCTCGAAAATCTCCCGCCCGCCTGCCGTCGCGGAAAAGCATTGTCTGAATCTTTATACGGCAGTAAAGCGATGTTTGGATGCCGCGGGCGCGTCGCCAGTTGTGCCTCTTCGCGACCGTCCGCGCTGCCGACATTTAGGCTCGTTATCGCGACTCAAATCATCCCGCGCCCTGTTCACGCCGGAGCGCGCCTAAAAAAGGCAACTCGCGCCAACGCTCCTGAAAACCCAAGCCGTAGCCGACAATGTAATCGTCGTGCGACTCGAACGCCCTCCAGCGGACTTCGACCTGTGTCCGCCGCCTGTCGGGCTTGTCCACGAGCACGCACAGGCGGACGCGTGATGCGCCGCGTTCTTCGAGTTGCCTGATCAGATATTCCTGCGGCACGCCCGTGTCGAGCACGCCTTCGACGAGCAGGCAGTCGCGGCCTTTGATGTCAACCGGGGTGGTGAAAGATAGGTCTTGAAAGCCGCCGAGCGAGCGATGATCGTAGCGCAGGAAAGTGGTGCGCAGCGGCGCTTTGAGTTCGCGTAAAAGGTCTGAGAGAAAGACGAAGCCGTCTTCGAGGACGCCGAGGACGGTGAGTTCGTGCGGGCCTGTCTCCGAGAGGATTTCTCCGGCGAGCGACTTGACGCGAACGGCGATTTCCGCCGCGCTGTGAAGCTCCAAGGGTTGTTCATTCATCGCGGCTCGCCTCAGACCGTCCCGACAGATTCGGACGAAACTCACCGTTCAAATGCACACGGTCAAGCCCCCCAACGATTGTATGGGTCGGACGACTCTTTTTTCAACTCATTTCCGGCGGAAGAAGAGTTGACCGCGTCGCCGCTCGATGCTGCAACCGCCCGGCAATTCGGCCACGCGCCCGCCGCGATTGCCATTCAACAATTTCTCGACCGCGAGCAGGTGCGTCAACTCCAGCCGACGCAAATCGCCGCGTCCGCCCTCGATCCACCCGCGCAGAGCGCGTCTCCTGAGCGCCACGGGCGCGTCCGACAGCACCGCAATGCTCAACGGAGATACGCCGCCGCTGTCTTGGCCGTCCGCTCCGCGTTCGACCGGCAACGCCGCGTCTTCCTTTGTCTCTGTCGCCGCCGCGCCTTGCTCCGCGCACGCTTCCTTCAACAGCCGGGACGCCAGCACATCGAGCACGGCATCGTCTTCACGCAGCAATTCAGCGGCACGCGCCAGCGATTCGACCACGCGCGGGTTGAAGGTGGCGAGCAGCGGCAAAACTTTTCGGCGCACACGCACGCGCGCGAAACTCTCGTCCTCGTTCATCGCGTCCGACCTGAACGCGATTCCGCGCTCAAGGCAGTAGGTTTCCGTCCCGGCGCGGCGCGCCCAACTCAAAAGCGGCCTCAGCAACAGCACGTCTCCCCTCGCGTCGAGCGCACGCTGCGAACTCATACCGCCGAGGCCACCTGCCCCGCTTCCTCGCAGCAGGCGCAGCAAGATTGTCTCCGCCTGATCGTCCAACGTGTGAGCCGTGAGCACGGCACTTGCGCCGCAGCGCCGCGCCGTCTCGGACAGAAATTCGTAACGCGCACGCCGGGCCGCCTGCTCAAGATTGTCTCGCCGCTCCCGCGCACGCTCCGCCACCGACGCGCGACCCGACACGCATTCGTACCCCAGCGTGCGCGCCAGTTCCTCGACCCAACGCGCGTCCGCCTCCCCCGACGGCCCGCGCAGGCCGTGGTTCAGATGCGCCACGAACAGTTCCGCATGAAAGAGACTGGCCCTGACGAGTTCGTCCAACGCCAACAACAGCGCGACCGAGTCGGCCCCGCCCGACACGGCGACGACGTAACGCCCGTCACTCTCAAATTGCCCCAAGCGCTTCAACTCGTCGCGCAACTTCAGCGCAAAGCGACCGGGCTTCGACTTCCGAACACGAGCGGGCGGCGGGTCTTTGTCGTTGGTTGAAGCCATGCGTAGATTAAAGACATGTGTTGCCGTGAAAGCAAACCGGCTGCCTTTGACGGGGCAGCCGGTTGGCGACGCTTCTCTTCGACGCAGGGCATTCTTCGCCGTGCGTATAAGTGTCAACTATTGTTCCGGCTCGTCGTCATCCCCGGCGCTCACGGCGCGTGGCGACGCGAGCGGGGGTCTGGTGTCGGCGGCTTTTCTAAGCCGTCGGCCCTCCTTCTCTGACATCAGGGAAAAGGCTCTGATCTCATCCTCCGCGCGGGTTTTCTCAGCCAACGCCTGATCCAGCGCGGCGGTGTGCAGGCTGAGGACGCGCGCCATCTTGAAGAAGATTTCGGTCTGATCGTAGTAGCCGATAAAGAGCAGCGCGCCCGCGCCCTCGGCGGTGAGCGGGACGCTTGAGCCTGCGTGGTTGCCTGTGCGATAGCCGACCATGATGCGCAGGCGATTGGTGTTTTCGGGATAGCCGTCGCCGTTGGCGTCCTGATAGTCAGGAAAGCCTGCGCTCTCGCCGGGCAGGCTGCCGGGGTTCGGGTAGGCGGCGGTGCTGCGCACATTCTGCACGGCCCCGCCCGCCAGCGTGTCCACCGCGCCGATGATGGACATTGACTGATCGTGATCCGCCGTCACGAGCACGAGCGTCGAGGCTTTGCTGGCGGCGCTGCTGTTGAGATAGGTGCGCGCGACGCCGACCGATTTATCGAGTTCGATGGTGTCCCAGATTTGTCCGGCGGCGTTGTTCGGGTGCGACTGTTTATCCACGGATGCGCCTTCGACCATCAGGATGAAAGGACTGCCGCCGCGGTTCAACGTCGCGACGGCCTTCGCAGTCATCTCGTCGAGGAACGGTTGATCCGTAAAGCCGCCGAAGCTTGGAGGCGGCTCGTCCGAAGGGCGCGTCAGTCCGAGTTTGTCGTAAGCGACATTCATGTTGCCTGTGCGGAACAGTCCGAGCACCTTCGACGCACCCGCCGCGCCGATGCCGGGCAGCGCGTTCAACTGCGTACGGTTCTGCACATAGGTATAACCGGCGGCCTGCAACTCCGCCGCGAGGTTGCGCGTGTCGCCGCTGTCGGCTGCGGTGCGCGCGTCGAAACGCTCTTTGCCTCCGCCCATGATGACATCGAAGGTCGGGCCGGAGGTGAACACGCCGTCAACGAACTGGCGCGCGATGTCGTTGCCGAGCGTGCGGCTGATGGTGTGGCCGCCCTCGCCCGCGGGCGTCGCGTCGGTCACGTCCGCGGTGGTGACGATGCCGGTGCGATAACCGTAGAGCCGTTTCAGGTATTCCCAAAAAGTTTCGACGCGCGGGTTATCGAGCGCGAACATCTTGGTGGCCTGCTGTGTCGTCGTGCTGGTGCGGTCGAATTTGAAATCGTTGTTGTCGGGAAAGGCGTTGAGCGCGCCGTCAATCGTCTTGTTGCCGCAGGCCCACGCGGTCGCGGTGTTGGCCGAGTCGGGCGTGACGTGGTCGAGCGCGTAGGTCATCACCATCCCCGTCACGGGCATCACGTCCATCTGCTGCAAGTCGTCGAAAAAGCCTTCGCGGAAACGGTTGTTCGTGCTCTTGGCGACGATGCGTCCGGCGTCGCGATAGGCCGTGCCCATCGCGTCGCCGATGAAGAGGATGATGTTCTTATTTTCCGGCAGGCTGAACGGCTGGACGCCGATTCTGGTGGTCGCCGTGCCGACGCGCGCGCCGTCCGTAACCGTCACTTCGACGGTCGGCAGCCCGACCTGTTCGATGAAGACGCCGCGAAATGTCCACGCCTTATCAATGTCCGCCGGGTTGCCGTCATTGTTCGTGCTGACTTCGGGCGTGCCGATGGCGTTCGTCACGTCCTGCCCCCGGAAAACAATTTTGACAATCGCGTTCGTGCTCGTCAGGTTCGTCGCCTCGATGCGGAAGTCGAACTTCTGCTTCGTCAGCAGACGAAATCTCTCCGGCAGGACGATCTTCACGACCGGCGCGCTTTGCACCGTCGTCGCGCGCAGACTTTTGCCGCCTGCGGCCACCGACGAGCTTGAGGCGAACGTCAACGCGGCGAGAGCCAGCGCCATGATCAGGGAAAACTTCTTCATTCCTTCGCTCCTCCGTTGATGAAAGACAAAACTACGCCACGATCATCGTGCCCGTGCCTTCGTCTGTGAAGACTTCCGAAAGAAGCGCGTTGCGCAGAGAGCCTTTGATGATGTGCGCGCTGCGGACGCCGCGCGATAGAAGGCCGGCGATGTTTTGCAGCTTCGGAATCATGCCGCCCGTCGCCACGCCGTCGCGCACGAGCGCGAGCACTTCCTCCGCCGTCAGCCGCGAGAGTTTCGTCGCCTGCTCGCCGGGGTTGAGATAGATGCCGTCCACGTCCGAGAGCATGATGAGTTTTTCGGCTTCGAGACGGACGGCGATTTCGGCGGCGATGGTATCGGCGTTGATGTTGAAGACACGTCCCTCGTCGTCCGCGCCGAGCGAAGAGATGACCGGCAGATAGTCGTGTTCAAGCAGCACTCTCAACAGCCGGTCGTCAATCTCCACCACGTCGCCGACGTGCCCGAAGTCAACTTCCGAGCGCACGCCCGTCTCGCGGTTGAGCACCTCTTTCACGGGGCGGCGCACGGCGTGCACGATGTTTCCGTCCACGCCGGAGAGTCCGACCGCAGGGACTCCGCGTTGACGTAGCGCGGCCAGAATGTCCGTGTTGACCTTGCCCGCGAAGATCATCTTTGCCATGTCGAGCGTAGCGTCGTCGGTCACGCGTCGCCCGTTGATGATCGTCTGCTCGATGCCGAGTTGCACGGCCAGCTCGCCCAACTGCTTCCCCCCGCCGTGCACCACGCAGACGTGGATGCCGACCTGATGCAGCAGCGCCAACTCTTCCGCCAGCGATTCGAGATTCGCCTGCTCGTCCGTCACCTTCCCCGACAGCTTGACGACGAAAGTCTTGCCCTTGAAACGCTGTATGTAAGGCAGCGCCTCACGCAAAAGGTCTAATCGCGCCTGATACATTATTCACCTCCGATCAGCTTCGCCAAGACCGCCTTCTGCACGTGAAGACGATTCTCCGCTTCGTCTATGACGACCGAGGCGGGCGAGTCAATCACCGCGTCGGTAACGATGCAGTTACGTCGCACGGGCAGGCAGTGCATGAAGAGGGCGTTGTCCGTGCGTCGCATCTTCTCTTCGTCCACGATCCACTCCGCGCGATACGGCGCGCGTTCCTCTACGTCTTCCGCCGCGTCGCCGTAGAACATACGACTCCCCCAACTTTTGGCATAGACCACCTGCGCGCCGTCGAACGCTTCTTCAATGTCGTTCGTCACGGTGACTTTCGCGCCCGCGTCGAACGCGCGCTCGTTGATCTCGCTCACCAACTCTTCGTCCAACTCGTAGCCCGGCGGGTGCGCGATGGTCAACTCGTGCCCCAACTGCGCGGCGGCCAGCGCGAAACTGTTCGGCACGGCCATCGGCAGGGGTTTCGGATGCCACGCCCACGTCAGCAACACGCGCTTCTTGCCCTCGCCGAGTTTTTCGCGCACGGTCAGCATGTCCGCCAGCGCCTGACAGGGATGATGCATCGCCGATTCGAGGTTGATGACCGGCACATCCGAATATTTCGCGAAGGCTTTGAGCACGGGGTCACGCCGCTCCTCATCCCAATCCTTCATCGCCGCGAACGTCCGCACGCCGACAGCCGCGCAGTAGCGTCCAAGGACGCGCACGAACTCCGAGACGTGTTCGGTCTTGTCGCCGTCCATCACCACGCCCTCTCGATGTTCCAGAGTCCAACTCGTCCCGCCCGGCTCAAGCACGACGGCGTTTCCGCCCAACTCGTAAACGCCCACCTGCATCGAGGCGCGCGTGCGCAGCGAAGGGTTGAAAAAGACGAGCGCGACGGAGCGACCCGCGAGCGGCTTCGAGAGGTCTTCGCCGCGCTTGAAACGCAAGGCCGCGTCGAGCAGCGCGTCGAGTTCAGCGCGCGACCAATCGGCTGTCGTCAGAAAATCTTTCGCCATAATTTTGCACTACTCGGAGACTATGCTTCTCGTCGTCAACACCTTCTTCAATGTCACGCTTCAATGTCTGCAAGGCGAGATAAGTCATTCTATGTCCGTCATCGTCCGCACGATTCTACTGCTCACGCTCTCAAACGTTTTTATGACGTTCGCGTGGTACGGCCACCTGAAAAATCTCAACGACCGCAAGTGATATGTCGCCGCGCTCGCGAGTTGGGGCATCGCGCTCTTTGAATACATGCTGCAAGTTCCGGCGAACCGCATCGGCTTTACGCAGCTGAGCCTGCCACAGTTGAAGATTATTCAGGAAGTCATCACGCTCGCCGTCTTCGCGCCCTTCGCCGTCCTCTTCATGGGGCAGCAACTCAAGCTCGACTATCTCTGGGCCGCGCTCTGCATGCTCGGCGCGGTCTATTTCATTTTCCGCTCTTAAACTTAACGCCGCATCAGTGTCCGCCGTCGCTTGTACGCGGCGAATGCGCCTCACGCGACAGACGGCATTTATCGTGAGCCTTCGCGCCGCTCGCCGAGGATATGATAGTTTTTCTCCTCGATGGCGGCGACGGGAATTTGCCTATTCAGGTACACGGACTTGTGCCGGAAATTATTCAACGCCAGCCCCGCGTGAAAGATGACCCCGCACGCCAGAAAGATTAGAGCGAAGCGTTGCCAGCGTCGCCGTCGCAAAAATTCGTCCCAGCAATAGAGACTGTAGAGCATCGCGACGGGCAGCGTAACGTAAAAAGTGTGCGAGTGCGGCGCGCGAAACGAAAACACAAAGCTGACGTAGAGCAGGCCGAGCAGCACGAGCGTGAAATATTTGACGGCCTTCCAATCTCTCTCTCGATGCGTGCGCCTGAACCAGAGCGCGGCGAGCGCGACGGGCTGCAAGATGCCGACCGCGCCGAGAAACAGGGCGAAGGGCGCGAGCCACGGATTCTCACGCAGGAACAGCAGGCGCGTCCGCGTGTTGTCGCCGATGAAACGCGGCAACTCGAAACTCGCGAACGACAGGAAACGTCCGAGGATGCCCTCGACCGGGTTCAGCAGTTTCAAAAGATTGCGCGCGTTGAACTCCACGACCGCGTTCGTGCCGCCTGCGCCCGCCAGCAGTCCATATTTCAAATACGTCGGCACGAGCAGGCTGCCCGTCAGCGCCGCGCCGAGTGCGAACCACGCGAGCGACGGAAGGACGGCACGCGCCCCCGCCGCCCGACGTTGTAAAAGCAGGGACACGAGCGCGAGCATGACGAGGACGACCCAAGACATGTGAAACTGCATCACCCAGCACAGGCCGAGTCCCATCAACAGATTCGCATACTTCGGCGGCACGATGTCGCGTCGCAGGAAAGGCAGCGTCTCGAAGAGGCCGACGAAAAAGAGGATGCCGCCCGTGAGCACGTAAGAGGGGTTGACGATGTGCGTCGAGAAGTTGAGCGTCCACGGCGCGGTCAGCAGCCACGTCCAAATAATCCAGCGCGGAATCTCAGGCAGACGCCGCGAGCAGTACCACGCGAAAAAACAGAGGCTCGCGAACGACAGCACGTTCAGTAGTACGAAGGGCGCTTCCGGCGCGGGCCAAACGTAGAGCGGCAAGCCGACCACGAGTCCCTGCAACGCGCCCGGTATCTGAATCGTGTTCGTCACGTCCGGCCCGAAGTAAGGCCACACGCCTGTCGTGTAAAACTTGAGGCCGATGAGATAGACCTGTCGTTCGTCGTCCGTCCAGAAGTCGGAACAGAGACCGAACGCGAGGCGGAACGCGAATGCCAGCGCGAGCAATACGACAACGACGATCAGTTTTCTCCGGCGCGTAAACACCTGCATCTATGAAAAGCTCCCCCGTGTTTGGGATTCGAGCTTCACATTCAAACATCTTCGTCACGCGCCGTCACGCGCACACCTGTCGCAAAGCCTCGACGAACAACGCGGCCTCGTCCACTTTCAGACATAGCGGCGGTAACAGGCGAAGCACGCGGGCATCGCTCGACGTGCCCGTGATGATGCGTCGTTCGAGCAGAGACCCTTGCACGCGCGCGGCCACCGGCTCCGTGAATTCGATGCCAAGCAGCAGCCCTCGCCCGCGCACCGCCCCGACGCCCTCAATGCCCGCGAGTTGTTCGCGCAGGTACGCTTCGACGGCGCGGACGTTCTCCAGCATCCCGTCTTCGACGATGGCCGCGAGCGTCGCTTCGACCGCAGCCATCGCCAGCATCCCGCCGCCGAACGT
>JBAVPI010000891.1:0-4763 GCA_049692915.1 Pyrinomonadaceae bacterium | reverse complement strand
GGCGTGGCGAACGGCGCACGTCCGCGCCTCTTCCGCCAACCAGCCGAGCATCGCGTCCGAGTCCTGACCCATCAGCGCCTTCAACATATATTTGCGCTCGCCGATGCGTGAGCCGAGGTTGAGTCCGCGCGCCGCGCGGTTCAAATCCGCGCGCGTCAGAATCATCCCGCTTCGTGCCGGTGCGAGCAGCGACGACAAAAAATCTTCGGCCCCGACTTCGCGCGGGTCTGCCGGCGCAGGCGCTTCGCGCAAGTGCGTTGACAGTAGTTCCTGTCGCCCGACCGTTCGGGCTTCTTCGAGCAGAGCCTCCTCCAACAACTCTCCCCACCCGCGATAAAAGGGCGTGGCGATGTCGTCGAGCTTCGCGAGATAGACGGGCAGCCAACTCAACAGATGTTCCCACAGCAGAGCCTTGCGCGCGCCGCGCCATCCCCCGCGCCGCCCCTCTTCGCCTTCGCCCGACTCCAGTTCCGCGAGTCTCGCGTAGAGCGCCAGCAGGAGGGACAAATGGTCAGCCTCAACCGGCGGCGTCTGTCCCAACGCTCGCCAGAAACCGGCGATGCGCGCTCGTGCCTCGCCCCCCAGCATGCCCTCCGCGCCGAGATAGACGGAGGCATAAGGGTAGAGTTGCAGGACGAAAGTTTCGGTGTACTCGCTCGCGCCGGGCGGCGTGCCCAAACCGAGCGCGTCGGAAACGCGCGCCGTCTGCGGCCCGTCGGGAGGTTCGGCGAGGACAGCGAGTGCGCGGAAGAGTTCCATAGAATGAAATGATGATGAGCGATGAACTGATGAGCGATGAAATGATAAGTGATGAATAAAGAAGAGGCGCTTGCCTGATATTCATCACTTATCATTTCATCATTCGTTATTCCTGCTATTCGGCGTTGAGCACTTCGGCGGGTAGGCGGTAAACCTCTCTCGACGGCTTGAGCGGGCGGAGCAGCCAGTAGGGGCGTCGCGTCCCGTCGGGCGAGTGCGCGTCGGCGGGTCGCGTGAAACGGAGCCACGCGCGGTAAACGTCGCGCGACTTCTGCGTGTCAACGGAGATGTCGCCGTAGCTGTCTCCGGCCCGCGCCTTCACGACACGCACGGCTTGATGCCAGCAGTGCATGCCGGAGACGGGGTCTGGGTGGACGGGGAAAGTTAAGTTTTGATGAACGCCAACGTCCGTCCACCAGATGCGCGCGGTGTCGGGGTCGCTCGACTCGTAAGCCTTGACGCCGCTCTCGCGTTTCATCGCCCACCCGTCGCCCGCGTGTTCGAGCGAGACGGTCGCCATCATCTGCCGCTCGCCCTCGTCCTTCAACTTCCAGCGTCCCATGTGATGACTGCACGCGACGATGCCGGGCTTGATGCCCTCCGTGACCCATGCACGCACGACGAAGTAGCCGATCTCCGTCTCGACGCGCACGAGGTCGCCGGTCTTCACTTTCAGGTCGGCGGCATGACGGGGGTGAATCCAGAGCGGGTTGGTGTGCGCGATTTCGTTGAGCCACTTCGCGTTGGCGCTGCGCGTGTGAATCTGCATCGGCAGGCGAAAAGTAGAGATGAGCACGGTCTGCCCCGGATTGAGCGTGTCGGGGTGGATGTGGCTCTTGATATAGACGGGCGTGCTGTATTCGTGCCAGCCCCAGTCGGCGAGCGTGCGCGAATAAAATTCCAGTCGCCCGCTCGGCGTCGGAAAGCCGCGCAGTATCCGTTCGTCAACCTGCACGCCGACGAGACGGCGACCGTCGGCGTCGCCGTCCGGCGTCGGGACGGGCACGATGTTGGGCGAGACGGGTTTCGCCGTGCGCGTGTAAGCCCTGCCGAAGCGATCCACGCGAAAGTCTTCGAGTTCCTCCGCTGGCACCGCCTCTTCGTAAATCGCGCCGACTTTTTTTCGTACCTCGAACGCGCCGTAACGCCGCATAAATTCGAGCGGCGTTAAATTCTCAGCCGCGGCTTTTTCCGGCAGACCGGGAACGGAGTTCTCGAAGATGTAAGCGTAGTATTCATCAACTCCCAGACGCTCGCCGGGCCGCTCTTTCGATTCGACGAATTGGCGGATGCCCAAGTTCCCGTCGGGGTCTATGCGCCACGAAAGTTCGAGCCAAAATTCGTTCTCTTCCCAGACCTCGCCGGGATTCGTCGCGCGCGTATCGCTCTGATTTTCTCCGAGCCGTTCGCGCGCCGCGCGCAACACCGGTTGGCGAAAGCCGAGCCACTGCGCGTCGTGCGTCTCGTAGGAATGGATGTCGTGTCGCTCTGAGCCGAGGCCCATCGGCAGGATGAAGTCGGCGAAGTAGGCCGTCTCGCTCCACACCGGCGTCAGGGCGACGTGGCAGTTGACGAGTGATTCATCCGTCAACGTTTCGACCCAAGAGAAGCCGTCGGGATTCGTCCAGACCGGGTTATAGACGCGTGTGAAATACGTGTCCACTTTGCCGCGCCCGTCTTTTAAAAACTGCGGCAGCAGGAACGACATCTCGTTCATCGAGAGCGGGTACTCCTGCGGCCATGTCAACTCGTTCCAACGGGGCGGGTGCGGCGGCGTGTAGATCGGGCGGGGCACGAACTTGTTCCACGCGTTCGGGAAGACGCCGCCCTCCGTCGCCACCGCGCCGAGCAGTGCGTTGAGCATGAACAGCGTGCGCGTCACCTGCCACCCGCCGCTGTTGCCCGCCGAGGCCGACCGCCAGTTATGACTTGAGAATCGCGTGCCCGCCGTCGCCACCGTCCGCGCGATCTCTTCGATGACGCTCGCCGCCACGCCCGACTCTCCGGCGGCGAACTCGAACGTATAACTTTTATAGAGCATCTTGAGCGCCAACTCGAAATTCTCGAAGTTGGTTTCCGCCTCCGGCTGCTCGACGGCCATGAACTCTTCCCAGTTCCACCAGCGCCGCACGAACTCGCGGTCGTAGAGATCGTGCTCGATCAAGTAGTTCGCGATTGAGAGTACGATGGCGGCTTCAGACCCCGGATACGGCGAGACGAAGATGTCCGCGTGCGTCGCCGTATTGGACAGGCGCGTGTCGAACACGATGAGCTTTGCGCCATTCGCTTTGGCTTCGATGACGCGTTGCGCGTGCGGATTAAAATAGTGGCCCGCTTCGAGGTGCGAACTGATGAGGAAGATGACTTTCGCATTCGCGTGATCCGGACTCGGACGGTCGAGGCCCATCCAGAATTGATAACCGGCGCGAGACGAAGACGAACAGATGTTCGTGTGCGAGTTGTGGCCGTCCACGCCCCACGCCGCGAGAATCCTTTCCGTGAAACCGTCCTCGCCCGGTCGCCCGACGTGATACATCACTTCGTTGCGGCGGTCTTCCGTAATCGCCTTGCGGATGCGCGCGGCGAGTTCGTTTAAGACTTCATCCCACTCGACTCTCACCCACTTGCCCTCGCCGCGCCGCCCCACGCGTTTCAACGGATGAAGGATGCGGTCGGGGTCTGTGATTTGATTCAGGGTCGCCGGCCCCTTCGCGCAGTTGCGCCCGCGCGAGCCGGGATGCTCCGGGTTGCCCTCGAACTTCCTGACCTGCAAACTCTCCTTATCAACGTAAGCCAGCAGCCCGCACGCCGACTCGCAGTTGAAGCACGTCGTCGGCACGAGCATGTATCTCTGCTCGACGCGGCGCGGCCATGCCTTCGTGTCCAACTCCACCCAATCGTCCCAACGCTCCTTCGGCGGAAACGCCGCGAGGTGTATGCGACTCGGCCCCGGATAAAAAGTCTCGCCGCGCGCCTCCGTCTCCTTGCGTGCGGCGCTGACGCGCTCGTTGAGTTTACTCAGTCTCATGTCTTCAAACTTTCGCCGACGCGCGACGCTTCCTCCGGCGCGAAATCTACTGATAAAAAAAGTCTCTCCGGCAGGAACGCCCGTCGCTCAGAGTCCCGCCAGTTTACGCAAATCATCGAGCGTGCCGTTGAACCGGTCGAGGTCGAGGCCCGCGCCGGAAATGCCATTGACCGCGCTGACGCCGAGCGATGTGAACTGCCAGATCGTGTAATTAGCGAACCCTTGCGGAATGTTCGGCTTAGGTTTGGAGGTGTAGTGCGCGACCCACAGTGGATGCTCGGAGAACGCCGACGAGCCGCCGACCTGTGAGTTCCAGAAGGAGGCGTTGGTGTAGATGATCGGCGTGCGACCGAGCGCTTGTTCGACCTCCGCGATCCATGTCGTGACGCCTTTGACGATGAGACTCGCGCTCTTGCCGCCGTCAACCTCCACGTCAATGGCAGGCGGCAAATCGCCCGGCTCAAGCTGTTTGACGACGTGGAGAAAGCTGTCGGCCTGTGCCTTCGCATCAAGTTGCGGGCGAAAGAAGTGGTACGCGCCGCGCAGGATGCCGTTGCTCTTGATGCTTGCGTAATTGGCCGTGAAGAAAGTGTCCTGCGCACCGACGCCGTCGGTCGCTTTGGTGAAAGCGAACGCGACGTTTGATGCGGACACCCTCTGCCAGTTGATGACGCCCTGAAAATGTGAAACGTCTATTCCACGGATGTCGCCCTCATTGTAGCCCGTCGGTTGATTCGGCATGTGGGTTGCTCCTTATCAAAGTTTGGTTGAGTGAAAAAAAAGCTATTCGACCCTCTTTATAAAAGCTATTTGCCCTCTTTAATGGTAGTGAGTTCGGCGACTGCCTTTTCGATTCTTCGCACGCGCGTCTCAGGTTTTTTGGCGTCTTCGACGGCCCGCGCGTACTCCTTGCGGTGCGTGTAGCTGAGCTTGTCCCAAGCGGCCTGCGCGCCCTTGTTTGTCTTCAGCGCGCGGG
>JBAVPI010000890.1:0-1781 GCA_049692915.1 Pyrinomonadaceae bacterium | reverse complement strand
ACTGTTTCCATCCCGCTCGGCTTAATTGACAGGCGATGGTCGGCGAACATGCCCGTGTTCGACGGCGTTGACTCGACGACGTAGAGGCGGTTCATCTCCGCGCCTTCCGTGGGACGGCGACGCGTGGCGAAGTCGCGCGCGTAGCGCAGGGAGGACGGGTTGACCATCAGGAAATCGCAGTCGAGCGAGAGCACGCGGTCAGCCCTGTCGAAGTGATAGATGGTGTTGGCGAAGTCGCCGAGAGCGAGCCGCGTGCCCGTCCGCGCGTTGTTCGCGCCCGCCGCCTCGTACTGATACCACTTCGCCGCCGGGAAGCGACGCAGAATGTCCCCCATCTGCGCGAACAAAGTCGGCGAGATGACGGTCTCGGTCAGAAATCTCAGCCCCGCGCCGCCCTTCGCGCGTTGTCCTTCGAGCATCGTGCTCATCTCGCCGAGGAAGGCCGTGTAGGTGCGCAACTCGCCGCGGTTGTTGATCGTCTGCGAGCGGTCGGGGTCGTAGAGGTCGAGGAGCGCGGCCTGCGAAAAGATGTCGGTCGAGCCGAGACTGCCCGGATGATCCGGATTGCCCTCCACCTTCGTCGGTCGGCCCATGTTGCTGCGCACGAGCAGTCCCGTGGCCGCGCCGCCCAGAGGCATCGCCGTCGCGAAGAAGAGCGGCTTGCCGGGGATAATTTCCGCGGGCTGCTTGACGTAAGGAACGATTGATTCGGGCGGCTGGTACGAGCAGCCCGACAGACCCGCGAGCGCGAGCGATGCGCCCATCAGTTTGAGAAAGGAGCGGCGATCCGTACCCTCGTCCCACTCCGCGGCGTGCTGCGGGAACTCGCGGTGAAGCATCTCGTCGAACTCGTCGGAGCCGGCCAGTTCTTCGAGGCTCTGCCAGTATTCGCGCCCGCGCAGCCCGCGCAGACGCTCCTGCGCCTCTTCGAGTTGAAGCGGCTTCCGGCGAATCCGGTGGAGTTCGGGGAAAGAGTCTTTGATGTGCATCTACTTAATCCAGACTGTTACCTGTGACACGTCGAACAACTCGTCAGGACGGCGGTGCTGCGCACCCTGTACTTCGCCTTCATCTCGCGCCCCGTCTTGAGTTGCTCGTCCGTCCGGTTCTCCGCGAGCGTGTTGTCGCCGTTCCAACTCATGTTGAAGACCTCCTCCTTCGGACGAAGGAAACGCTCCGGCTGGCGGTGGCACGCGAGACACCATTCCATCTGAAGCGAAGCGGCCTGATAGACCGCGGGCATCTGGTCAACGCGCCCGTGGCAGGATGAACAACCGACACCCTTCGCGACGTGTATGCTGTGGTTGAAATAGACGAAGTCGGGCAAATCGTGCACGCGCGTCCACTCGATGGGCTTGTTCTCTTTATAGCTCGTTCGCACGATCTCCAAGTACGGGCTGTCCGACCAGATTTGCGAGTGGCAGTTCATGCAGGTGCGCGTCGGCGGCAGGCCCGCCGAGTTCGAGACCTCGACCGAGGTGTGGCAGTAGCGACAGTCAATGCCGTCGTCGCCGACGTGGTGTTTGTGCGAAAACTGGACGGGTTGCTGGCGCTCGATGAACTGGCCCGTGTTGTAGGACGAGCGGTTGACCTCGGCGAGCGCCCAGACGGCAGCCGCGGCGATGAAGAGGCCGCCGAAAATGCTCAACTTGGCGAGCGTGTTCGTGCTGTGATGGAAAATCTGCGGCATCCTTGTTTCAGCCCCTTCGCTCTGGTGACGCTTATAGCCCGCCGGAACGCGAGTCGTGTCCGTGCTCACCACGGACGATAGACGGGACACC
>JBAVPI010000889.1:0-8054 GCA_049692915.1 Pyrinomonadaceae bacterium | reverse complement strand
AGGAGTTAACGCGGGGGAACCAACCGTTCCGTGGCGAGTGTCGCGGGACAGGGGCGAATCGTGCGCAAGCGTTCATTGCTCCACGAAGGATACTTCTCGATCCCAGCCCGTCAGCTAACCTCGTAGGCTTTGTGGGAAGGGCGACGCCGCGACCGAATTGATTTTACAGGGGCACGGAGGCCATTTGCTTCCGTGCCCTTTTTACGTGGCGCTCGTAGGCGTCACAGGTTCACGCGGCGACGCTTCGTTGACGCGGCGACGCGTGACGCAGGGCTTCGACCTCTTGACGCGGCGGCTGAAAAGAAAACATGGTGACAACAATCAAACGGGTGCTCGTCGGCAACCCGCTCAAGTCGGATCAGGCCATTCACGAACGGCTCTCGAAGAAGACGGCGCTCGCGGTCTTCTCTTCCGACGCGCTCTCTTCGACGGCCTACGCGACGGAGGAAATACTGCTCGTCCTCGGCGCGGCGGTGGCCTTCGGCCAGACGAACGCCTTTCACTATGTCGTCCCCATCTCGATAGGCATCGCGATGCTGCTCGTCATCGTGGCGACGAGTTACCGTCAGACGATTCACGCCTACCCTTCGGGGGGCGGAGCGTACATCGTGGCGAAAGAGAATCTCGGCACGAATGCGGGGCTGGTCGCGGGCGCGTCTCTGCTCGTCGATTACGTGCTGACCGTGTCGGTTTCGATTGCGGCGGGCGTGGCGGCCATCACTTCGATGGTACAGGGCACGCGCTTCGCGTGGCTCGAAGAGCACAGGGTCGTTCTGTGCCTCGTCTGTATCGCGTTCATCGCCGTCGCCAATTTGCGCGGCGTGCGTGAATCGGGCGCGCTGTTCGCGGCCCCCACTTATGCCTTCCTCGTCTGCTTCATGTTCATGATCGGCTACGGCCTCATCCACTATTTCACGGTCGGCGGTGGGCCGGTCGTGCCGGGCGGGGAAGAGTTGAAGATCGCCGAAGGATACAAGGTTCAACCCGTCACGCTGTTCCTCATCCTCGGCGCGTTCTCGAACGGGTGCGCCGCACTCACAGGCATCGAGGCCATCTCGAACGGCGTGCCTGCCTTCAAAAAACCGGAGGCGCGAAACGCGTCGGCGACGCTCGTGGTAATGGCCGCGCTTTTGACGACGATGTTCCTCGGCACGAGCGTCATGGCGTGGCTCTACGGCGTGCATCCGGTCGCGAACGAGACGGTCATCTCGCAGTTCGGGCGTATCATCTTCACGGGCGGGTTCGCGTGGTTCTACTACGTGGTGCAGGTCACGACGGCGTTGATTCTGGTGCTCGCCGCCAATACTTCGTTCGCCGATTTCCCTCGTCTCTCAAGCCTTCTCGCGCGCGACCGCTTCCTGCCGCGACAGTTCGCCAACCGCGGCGACAAGCTCGTCTTCTCGAACGGCATCGTCATCCTCGCGCTCTTCTCAAGCGTGCTCGTCATCGCCTTCGGCGGCGACACTTCGCGCCTCATTCCGCTCTACGCCGTCGGCGTTTTTCTCTCTTTCACGCTCTCGCAATCGGGCATGGTCAGGCACTGGCTGACGGAGCGCGCGCAGACGCGCGGCGCGCACGAAGCGGATGAAAACAGGCGCGGCGGTCAAGTGAAGAACGGCAACGGGCGCAAGCCTCTGCCCGACGCGATGCTGGCCGCGAGCGCCGATATACACACGTCGAAGTTCATCGAGGACGAGGTGACGAGTCGCGTGAACTGGAAGAAGTCTCTCGTCGTCAACGCGGTCGGAGCCGTCGCGACCTTCATCGTGCTCGTCGTCTTCATCATCACCAAGTTCATGCACGGCGCTTGGATCGTGGTCGTCATCATCCCTCTGCTCGTGCTCATGTTCCGTTCGATTCACAGGCATTACGTCGGGGTGGCGAAGCAGCTTTCGACGGAGGGCCTCGATCAGCTTCGCGAAATTAAAAACACCGTCATCGTGCCCATCTCCGGCATTCATCGCGGCGTCATCAACGCGCTGCAATACGCAAGGTCAATCTCGCCGCACGGCGTCAAGGCCGTCTATGTGGACTTCGACGAAGAGGCGACGCACAAGCTGCAACTCAAGTGGGAGCAGTGGGGTTCGGGCGTGGAGTTGGTCGTTCTGCCGTCGCCGTATCGCTCGTTGACGCGCCCGCTCTTGCGCTACATAGACCGCCTGCGTGCGAAGGGCGGCGAAGATTTCGTGACGGTCGTTCTGCCGGAATTCGTCCCCGCGCGCTGGTGGCAGCAACTCCTTCATAACCAAAGCTCGCTGATGCTGAAAGGCTCGCTGCTGTTCAGGAAGTGCGTCGTCGTCGTGAGCGTGCCTTATCACCTCAAACACTAGAGCGGAGGGACGCGGAAGAGACCCGGCGAATTTTATGAGCCAGCTTTGGACGGTCATTTTCGTGACGCTGCTTGCCATCGCTTTCTGCGTCGCGGGCTGGCACGACCGCGACAAATCACGGCGGCGCGAACGACGAAACGGCGCTCATCGGATGGGGGACGGGAAAGGGGATTAAGCGCCCGCGCACGAACGAAGAGTTTCAAGCCGTCCCTCTCACGGCTTACAATGGCCGGAGTTATGTGGACGAAAATGTACGAGAAGAGGCGGACGGGTTATTTCGTGGCGGTGATCGGCATCGCCGCCGTCACGGGCGCGCTCAAACAGTTCGGCGAACACATCAACTCGACCACCGTCGCGCTGGCGTTGCTGCTCGTCGTGCTGTTCGTCGCCACCGGCTGGGGATTGCGCCCGGCGGTCGTCTCTTCGCTTTTGGGCGTCGTCTGCTTCAACCTTTTCTACCTGCCGCCGGTCGGCAAACTCAGCATTGACGATCCCGACAATCTGGTCGCGCTGTGTGCCTTCCTCGTCACCGCCGTCACCGCCGGACAACTCTCGGCGCGCGCGAAGCGAAGGGCGGAGGAGGCCGATGCCGGTCGGCGCGAGATCGAACGCCTCTACACGGAGCTACAGGAAGCCTTCGAGCGCGCCAGTCAGGCCAAGGCGCTCGAACAGAGCGAGCGTCTGAAGTCGGCGCTGCTGGACGCCGTGACGCACGACCTGCGGACGCCGCTCACGTCAATCAAGGCATCCGTGACGACGCTGCTCGACGACCTGCGCTCGCAGAGCACAGACGCCGAGCCGACGGCGCTTGATGCGGAGGGACGGCGCGAAATGCTGGAGGTGATAGACGAAGAGACCGACCGGCTCAACCGCTTCATCGAGGGCTTGATGGAACTGGCGCGCATCGAGGCGGGCGAGATGCACCTGCGACGGCGCTGGGGTTCAATCGAAGAGATCATCACGACGGCGCTGGAGCGCGCCAAACCCCTCACGTGCGCGCACGCCTTGCGAGTCTCGCTCGATGATGATTTGCCCGCGGTGCGCGTTGACGCGAGGGCCGTCGCCGAAGTCGTCTATACGCTCGTTGATAACGCCGCGAAGTATTCGCCCGCAGGCACTGTTATCACTGTCGAGGCGCGGCAGGCGGACGAGCGGACGATTCTGTTGAGCGTCGAAGACCGCGGCGGCGGCGTGCCCCCGGAGTTACGCGAGCGCGTCTTCGACAAATTTTTTCGCGCGATGAGAGACGGCGACTCAAGCACGCATCAGCCTTCGGGCACAGGCATGGGACTCGCCATCGCGAAGGGCATCGTGGAGGCGCACGGCGGGCGCATCTGGATCGAAGACGCGCACGACGGCCAAGCGGGGGGGCGCGTCGTCGTCGCGCTGCCGATTGGCGAAGAAGAAGAGGTTGTTGTCGGGTCAAACGCGCGTGTGAAGGTGGGATGAGATGGGCGACAAGCAGCGTATCTTGATCGTGGATGACGAGCCGCAGATTACGCGCGTGCTGCGTCGAAGTTTGACGACGCACGGCTTTGACGTGCGCGTCGCGTCCGACGGCGAATCCGCGCTCCAGACGTTCGGCGATTGGTCTCCCGACCTCGTCATCACAGACCTCTCCATGCCGAACATGGACGGGCTTGAACTGTGCCGGAATCTGCGTGCGGTTTCGCAGCTTCCGATCATCGTGCTTTCCGTCAGGGGCGAGGAGCGGACGAAGGTGCAGGCGCTCGACGCGGGGGCGGACGACTATGTGACGAAGCCGTTCGGGATGGACGAACTGCTGGCGCGCATTCGTGCGGCGCTCCGTCGCGCGTCGTCTCATCAATCGGGCGAAGCGGCCACGACCGTCCTCGAAGCCGGAGACTTTCGCCTCGATCTGGAAAACCGCAGCGTCTCGGTCTGTGGCCGCGAGGTGCATCTGACGCCGAAGGAGTACGACCTGATGGTCTATCTCGTCAGTCATCCCGGCAAAGTCCTGACGCATCGCACGCTGCTGACGGCCATCTGGGGCGGCGACTCTGTGGAGCAGACCGAATACCTGCGCGTCTTCGTCGGCCAGTTGCGAAAAAAGATCGAGCCTGCGCTCGCCACGCCGCGCTACATTCTGACCGAGCCTTGGATCGGCTATCGCTTCGACCCCGGCGCTTAAAAACGCGCGGCTTCACGCCTCATATTTTTATAAAACATTTACGAACCTTTTACCCCTTTCTTATGCGCGGCAGAGTAGCCTGTTGTCGTTGACAGGGAACCATCAAAACCTTGTCGTTGACAATTTGTCTGCCGAAGTTGTGCGCGATATCCGATACGGGTATCCGACGTGCAACGCGGGGGAACCAACGTCCCGGCGCGAGCGACCATGCTCGAAGGCAGGGACACGGGGCGTATCGCTTAAGGGGCTGGCCGTCGGGCCGTCTCTCCGGCGGAGGGCACTTCTCGGCCCTAGCCCGTCAGCTAACCTCGCAGGCTTTTGGAGAAGGGCACGAACAATTCTCGCGGTCTGACGAAGAGAGCGCGGAGCATGTGCTTCGCGCTCTCTTTGTGTCGCGAGGGCGGGGGTTAAAGACATTGAAGAGAAATCACGAATCGCTCGCGGAGCAGAGAGCCGACGCGGAGCAAAGAGCCGACGAATCTCGCTTGAGGGAACTGTATGTGTCGTCGCATCGCGACGGGTGGACGTGGCAAGCAACGTGCGCGGTTATTTGTCTGGGCGGCGGCATCGTCGCGGCCATCGTCGGGGCGCTGGCGTCCGCGTGCGCGTGGGGAATGGGAGACGAAAGGGGCGGCCTCTCGCTGCACAACGCGGGAAGCTTTCTTCTGCTTTCGACGATTCCGCTCCTGCTCGCGGGCGGGCACTGCCTCGACCTGCTGGAGAAACGAATCGAGAAAAGTCGGCAGCCATCTCTTGACGACGAAAGGGAAGCGCCGCGATTTCACATCCGTCCGCTCACGCACCTGACCGCGACCTTTACGCTCCTCGCGCTGCTAGGCGGCACGCAGACTATGGTTCAGGCGCAGCAGACGATTTTCAACGTGCCGTCAACTGACGTGCTCGAACGCGGCAAGGCCTACGGCGAGTTCGACGCGAGCTTTAAGCCGAACGACTCGGATGCCGTCTCAAGCTTCTCATCGTTCGTCCCTCGCATCGTCTTAGGGGCGGGCGGGCGCGTCGAGGTCGGCTTGAACGTCACGGGCAACATCCAGCCGGGCGCGGACACGACGACGGTCGTGCCCGCCGTCAAGTGGAAATTCTATCAGGGCAGAGAGAACGGCATCGCGCTCGCGGCGGGCGATCATCTGTACATCCCCGTGCGCCAACGCGCCTACAATTTCGGCAACTACCTCTATGTGGAAATGAGCAAGACGTTCAAAGCGGGGACGCGCCTGACGGCTGGCGGTTACGACTTCACGAAGAACGTCGTCGCGTCGTCGAACCGCGCGGGCGGGCAGTTCGGATTCGAGCAGCCGGTCAATAAGAGATTGACGCTCGCCGCCGACTGGTTCACGGGCCGACACTCCGCCGGTTACTTCTCACCCGGCGCAATCTTCAAACTCGGCCCGAAGCTGACGGGTTACGCCGCCTACTCGCTCGGCAACGCAAACCTGACGCGCGGCAACCACTTCTTCCTGCTCGAACTCGGCTACAACTTCAACTGAAGAGAAAGACGGTCATGCTCGATCTGATTTTTATCGTCGCGGCGCTCGCCTTTTTCGGGCTGGCCGTGGCCTACGTGCGCGGGTGCGAAAAATTACAGTGAGGAGGTCGCCCGTTGAATCTCGAATCAATCATGGGACTGTCTGTTTCGGCCCTGCTGCTTTTATACCTCGCCTACGCGCTGCTGCGCCCGGAGAAGTTCTGACATGACGCTCAACGGCTGGTTACAGATTCTGCTCTTCTTCGCGCTCGTCTGCGCGATCACGAAACCGCTGGGCCTCTTCATGGCGCACGTCTTCAACCGCGAACGCACTTTTCTCGACCCCGCGCTCCGGCCCGTCGAGAGGCTTATCTACCGTTTGACCGGCGTGGACGAAACGCGCGAGATGCACTGGACGGAGTATGCCGTCGCGATGTTGCTCTTCAATTTCACGACCCTCGTCGTCCTCTACCTGATGCAAAGAGCGCAGTACTACCTGCCGCTCAACCCGCAAGGCTTGAGCGGCGTCGCGCCCGATCTGGCCTTCAACACGGCGGCATCGTTTACGACGAACACCAACTGGCAGGCTTACGTCGGCGAGACGACGATGAGTTACCTGACGCAGATGTCAGGCTTGGCCTATCACAACTTCGTCTCCGCCGCGACCGGCATCGCGCTCGCCATCGCCTTCATACGCGGTATCGCGCGGCGCGAGATGCAGTCAATCGGCAACTTCTGGGTGGACGCGGTGCGCGCCGCGCTCTGGGTGTTGCTGCCGTTCTGCGTCGTCGGCGCACTCCTGCTGGTCTCGCAGGGAGTCGTGCAAAATTTTCGTCCTTACGACACGGCGAAGCTCGTTGATCCGCAGACGGTCGAAGTTGATCGAAAGGATGCGAGCGGGCGCGTGCTGACGAACGCCGACGGCACAAGCGTTAGGGAAACTCAAATCGTCACCGATCAAACAATCGCGCAGGGGCCGGTCGCTTCGCAGGAGTTCATCAAACAGTGGGGCACGAACGGCGGCGGTTTCTTCAACGCCAACAGCGCACACCCGTTTGAGAATCCGACGCCTTTCACCAACCTCATCGCGCTCGTCTCGATCTTCGCCGTCTCCGCCGGACTGACCTACACGCTGGGTCGCATGACCCGCGCGCCCCGGCATGGTTGGGCTGTCTGGGCGGCGATGTCCGTGCTGTTCGCCGTCGGGGTGCTGACCGCTTACAGTGCCGAGGCGCGCGGCAATCCTCTGCTCGCGGGGACGGATCAGAACGCGAGCGCGACGGGGCCGGGCGGCAACATGGAAGGTAAAGAGGTGCGCTTCGGCATCGCAAGCTCCGCGCTCTTCGCGACGGTCACGACCGACGCTTCGTGCGGCGCGGTCAACTCGATGCACGACAGCTTCACGCCGCTCGGCGGACTCGTCCCGCTCGCCAACATCATGCTCAGCGAAGTGATTTTCGGCGGCGTCGGCGCGGGGCTGTACGGCATTCTGATTTACGTCGTGTTGTCGGTCTTCATCGCCGGGTTGATGGTCGGGCGGACGCCCGAATATCTGGGCAAGAAGATTGAATCGTATGACGTGAAGATGGCGATGCTCGTGACGCTCGTCTTTCCTCTGACGATTCTTGTCTTCGCGGCGATCTCGATGGTTGCGCCCTCCTTCGGCACGTCGAGCCTTGCCAATGCGGGGCCGCATGGCCTGTCGGAAATCCTCTACGCCTTCACGTCGGGCGTCGCCAACAACGGCTCGGCGTTTGCGGGGCTGTCGGCGAACACGCTCTGGTACAACTCAAGCATCGGCGCGGCGATGCTCGTCGGGCGTTTCCTGATGATTATTCCGATGCTCGCGATTGCCGGGAATCTCGCGCGCAAGAAGACAGTGCCGCCGTCTCCGGGCACGTTTCCGGTCACGTCGCCGCTCTTCACGGTGTTGCTCATGAGCGTCATTGTCATCGTCGGTGCGCTGACCTTTTTTCCGGCACTCAGCCTCGGCCCCATCGTCGAGCATCTGCTGATGAACGCGGGGAGGACGTTTTAAGAGCGGTTGAGTGACGGGGCAACAGGTTAACGCCGAATGCCTGACCTGATT
>JBAVPI010000888.1:0-3913 GCA_049692915.1 Pyrinomonadaceae bacterium | reverse complement strand
CGTCTATCTCGCGTTGGCGGCGACCGTCGTCACGTTCCTGCTCTGGACTTGGGGGCAGGCGCGTATGTCCGCGACGCACGCGGCGATTATCTTCAGTCTGGAGCCGGTCTTCGCCACGGTCTTCGCTGTGCTCGTGCGCGGGCGCGGCGAATGGCCGGGCGGGCGGGCCAACATCGGCGCGGCGCTGATCCTCGCGGGCGTCATCGTCTCGGAGTTGCGCCTGAGCGCAAAAAGAAGGCGTGCGGCGCAGGCAGGAGAGACGGATGACGAAGTAACAAATGTGGCGGATGACTGAAGCCCGTCGAAAATTATCAACCGGAGAAGCGTTGGATTGCGAGCGGAGAAGCATTCGATTACGAGCGAAGAAGCATTCGATTGCGAGGCGCAGGTTAAGACTCTTGAAGGAGCGGCGCGTCCGAAGTCGTCTCACCCGTCTGTCGCCGCCCGCCTGCCGTCGCCTGCCGGAGTCCTTTGCGGCGCGTCCGCGGTTTAGTTATACTTCGGACTCCTTCGCAACGCTGTGCATTTCCCATGCAGATTGATGCACAGACACGGCGACACGCCGGAAGCCTTCGATGCTTCGTGCAGTGCCGCGTAGCTTCCCTGTTTTCTTTGAAGTCGAGGCGGTACAAAAGCTCTATGTTGCAAATTCCCACGGGCCGGACGACGGAAGGCGAGCGCGACATCCTGCGCAAACTGCGTGCGTGGATTGCGGCGCTCGCGGTGGCGTGCGTGCTGGTCGGCATCGGCATCGGCGCGATGCTGGCGGGCAAGCAGACCGTAGCGCAGAGCGAAGCGCAGAAGGACAAAATCGCGCGCGCGCCCGAAGCCCTCTCCGCCTCGTTCGCCGAGATTGCCAAGACGGTCGAGCCTGCGGTCGTCAACATCGACACCGTCACCGCGCCGCAGCAGTCCGCACAGAAGAACGGCGGCAAGAGCGCAGACGAAGAGGACGAAGAGGGCAGCGCCAATGGCGATAACCCTCTGCTCGACATGCTGCGCAACCGCGCGCAACGTCCCTCGCGCGGCGTCGGGAGCGGTTTCATCATTGACCCGAAGGGGTTGATTCTAACCAATCAACACGTCGTTGAAGGGGCTGACCGGATCAAGGTCAGACTGCAAACGGGCGAAGAGTTGCGCGGCGAAGTCGTCGGCATAGACGATGAGACAGACCTCGCGGTGGTGCGCGTCAAGAGCGCGCGCGACCTGCCTTTCGTCAAACTCGGCAACTCCGACGACGCGCTCGTCGGCGATTGGGTGCTCGCCATCGGCTCGCCGTTCGGGTTAGAGCAGACCGTCACCGCGGGCATCATCTCGACCAAAGAGCGGCTCACGCCCGGCGCGTCGAGCTTCCAGCGTTTCCTGCAAACGGACGCGGCCATCAACCGCGGAAACTCCGGCGGCCCGCTCGTCAACATGCACGGCGAAGTGATCGGCGTTAACTCGCAGATCGCCACCTCGACCGGCGACTACAACGGCATCGGCTTCGCCCTCCCGTCGAATATCGCCGACTCGGTCTTTCATCAACTCATCACGACGGGCAAAGTGCGACGCGGCTATCTCGGCATCTTCCTCGATCCGGTCAAGCCGGAGTTCGCGCGCGTCTATGATCTGCCCGACACGAAGGGCGCGATTATCCGCGACATCGCCGACGCGCAAAGTCCCGCGGCCAAGGGCGGTCTTCTGACCAACGACATCATCATCGAACTCAACGGCCAGCAGGTCGCGGGCGCGCAGGATTTAATCAACAAGGTCGCCGCCGTCCCCGTCGGCCAGACCGTGCAGGTCACGTACCTGCGCGAGGCCAACAACAAACTGGAACGACGCACGGCCAGCGTCCAGATTGGCGAGCGACCGCCGCGCGCGGCGGCGACGTTAGAATCCGAGGACAAACCCGACGCCGCCAAGCCCGACGCCAAGGAAGCGCCGAAGAGCGACCGTCCCGTGCTCGGCCTGACCTTGAGCGAGTTGACGACGCAGATTGCGGGCGAACGAAACTTGAAGGGCGTGCGCGGCCTCTTCGTCAAAGACATAGATCAGGCGGGCCTCGCCTTCGACGCGGGAGTGCGTAAGAACATGGTCGTGCAGCGCGTCAATCGCCAGCCCGTCAACACGCTCGCCGACTTCGAGGGCATCGTCGCCAGACTCAAGCCCGGCGACGCCATCGTCATGCACGTCGCCGCCTACAACGGCGACCGCATCACGCAGAACATCGTGCAGTTCACATTTCAGTAAATCGTCAATCGTGAATAGAAAGGCAAACTTTATCTATTCACGATTGACGATTGATCCTTCATCATTCTTATGGCTCAGGCAAAAAAAGTTCTCGGTAAGAACAGCAAGAAAAACGGGCGAACAGCCTCCGGCGCGAGCGCGTCCGTGAAGACTTACGCTAACTACATCAACGGCGAGTGGGTCGCATCGGCGAGCGGCGAGACGTTCGAGAACGTCAATCCTGCGGACACGCGCGAGATCGTCGGGCGCTTTCCGCTCTCGACCGCCGAAGACATGGATCGCGCCGTCGAAGCCGCACGCGGCGCTTTCGACCGCTGGCGCAAAGTGCCCGCGCCGCGCCGCGCCGAAATCCTCTTCCGCCTCGGCGAGATTCTGATTCGCAATAAAGACCGCTTCGCCTCCGAGATGACGCGCGAGATGGGCAAGGTGCTGCGCGAAACCGGCGGCGACGTGCAGGAGGCGATTGACTGCACCTACTACACGGCGGGCGAGGGCCGACGCCTTCACGGCTTCACGACGCCAGCCGAGATGCCGAACAAGTTCGCGATGTGCGTGCGCCAGCCCGTCGGCATCTGCGGCATGATTACGCCCTGGAATTTCCCGATGGCGATTCCTTCTTGGAAGATGATTCCGGCGCTCGTGTGCGGAAACACGCTCGTCATCAAGCCCGCGGAAGACACCCCGCTCTCGACGTATAATCTGGTCAAGGCGTGCGAGGAAGCAGGCATTCCTCCCGGCGTCGTCAACTTGGTGACGGGCTACGGCGAAACCGTCGGTGCGGCGCTCACGGACAATCCGGCGGTGCGCCTCATCTCCTTCACCGGCTCGACCGAGACGGGGCGCGTCGTCGCCTCCAACTGCGCCGACCGCAACGCCATCTGCTCGCTTGAGATGGGCGGCAAGAACGTCATCATCGTGATGGAGGACGCCGACGTTGACCTCGCCATCGAGGGCGCGGTGTGGGGCGCGTTCGGCACATCGGGCCAACGCTGCACGGCATCTTCGCGTCTCGTCGTTCACAAAAAAATCTACAAGAAGTTTACGCAGAAGCTCGTCGAACGCGCGCGCGCGTTGCGCGTCGGCAACGGCCTCGACGAACGGACGGACATGGGGCCGGTCATCAACGCCGACGCCGTGCATAAGATTCTCGGCTACGTCGAAATCGGCGAGCGCGAAGACGGCGCGACGCTCGCGTGCGGAGGCAAACGTCTGGACAAGGGAGAGCACGCGCGCGGCTACTTCATCGAGCCGACCGTCTTCACCGACGCCGCGCCCGGCATGCGCATCTCGCAGGAAGAAATCTTTGGGCCTGTGACGACCGTGATTCCGGCGAACTCGCTCGAAGACGCCATCGAGATCGGCAACGGCGTGCGTTACGGCCTGTCGGCCTCGATCTACACGCAGGACGTGAACCGCGCTTTCCACGCGATGAACGAGATGTACACAGGCATCTTCTACGTCAACTCTTCGACCATCGGCGCGGAGGTGCATCTCCCTTTCGGCGGCACGAAGGCCACCGGCAACGGCCACCGCGAGGCGGGCACGCAGGTCTTGGACATCTTCAGCGAATGGAAGTCAATCTACGTTGACTACAGCGGCAAGCTGCAACGCGCGCAGATTGACGAAGTGAATTTTGAATAACTCGCGAATCGTGAAGAGAAGAAAAGTTGCTTTCTTC
>JBAVPI010000887.1:0-4231 GCA_049692915.1 Pyrinomonadaceae bacterium | reverse complement strand
GGGCCAGAGCGTGCTCGGCGTCGCGGCGGACGGGACGACGCCGACGCTCGGCTCGCTTCGCCACCGCGACGTGGTCTGGATTAACGACATCACCAGCCCCGTCAGCAGCCCGCTCGCAGGCGGCGCGCTCTATCTCGCGGATTCTTACTTCGACACGGACGACAACGTGCATACGTGGCGCTTTCTCGACAGCGGCCTCGACCCTGCGGCTGCGCTTCGTCTCGATGCGCTCACGCCCGACCTAGACCCCGCGCGCGGCGATCAGGTGAGGGTTGTCACCGCCACCGTCACCGTCATGTCGGTCGAGGGCGACTCGTTGCCTTCCGTTTGGGACGGGCTGGCGCTCGATCCCGCGCACGCGATTGACGGGGTGCCCGATTCGCTCTCCGCGAAGTTCGACGCGCAACCGACGAGCCTCGGTCAGGCGCGGACGCTCCCCATCGTCGTCACGAACGGCGACGACATAGAGTCCGGACTCGACATCATGAGAATCCTGCTCGCCGCACGTCCCGGCCTCTCGGCGCAATTCGCCGACCCGAACTCAAGCGACGAGGAGCGAACCGTTGACATCCTGCTGGAAGGCGGCAACGACGGCGTGCGTCCCGGCGCGACGGAGTACGAGGGGCGTGCCGACGACACGTCGAGCATCAAGACGGGCCTCAAGTCGTTCGAGGACGTGGAGGACATCTCGATTGTGGCCGCGCCCGGCTCAACCTACGGCTACGAGGGCAACTACCGTCAGGAGGCGAACACGATCATCAACCTGCTCATCTCGCACGCCACGCGGATGCGTTATCGCATCGCCATCATAGACAGCGGCGACGGGCAGTCGGTGGCCGACGTGCGTGCCATGCGGGCCAAGATTGATTCGTCATACGCGGCCTTCTATTACCCTTGGGTGCGCGTGCTCGATCCCGTCACGCGGGCCGAAATAAACCTGCCGCCTTCGGGCTTCGTCGCAGGCATCTACGCGCGCAACGACGTGACGCGCGCCGTCTATAAAGCGCCCGCCAACGAGGTGGTCAATCTCGCCATCGGTTTCGAGACGCCGATTAACAAGAGCCAGCAGGACGTTTTGAACCCGGACGGCATCAACTGCTTCCGCTACTTCGAGGGGCGCGGCTTCCGTCTGTGGGGCGCGCGCACGGCGACTTCCGACCCCGAATGGAAGTACGTCAACCTGCGTCGCTACTTCATCTATCTCGAACGCTCCATTGACCGCAGCACGCAATGGGCCGTCTTCGAGCCGAACGGCCCGCAGTTGTGGGGCAACGTCCGCCGCTCAATCGAGGACTTCCTCTTGAACGAGTGGCAGGGGGGAGCGCTTCTTGGCGAGAAGCCCGACAAGGCGTTCTTCGTGCGCTGCGACCGCTCGACGATGACGCAGAACGATCTCGACAACGGGCGTCTCGTCTGTCTCATCGGCGTCGCGCCGCTTCGTCCCGCCGAATTCGTCATCTTCCGCATCGGTCAGTGGACGGCCGACCGGAAGCAGTAAAGACAAGTAATGATTGATGGGCGGGCGAGTAAAAAAACAACTCTTCCGCTCATCGCTCAACGCTCATCACTTCTTTAACGGAGGAGAGAAATGGCAGTTCTACGTGACCGGCCTTACGTGCAGTTCAACTTCCTTGTAGACCTCGGCACCGGCTCGACCGACGGGCCGGAGGCGGGCTTTCAGGAGTGCAGCAACGTCGGGATGGAAGTGACCGTCGCGGAGTATCGCAACGGCAACGAGAAGGAGAACAGCGTCCGCAAGATCACGGGCCTCAACAAGGCCACGGACGTGACGCTCAAGCGCGGCGTCATCGGCTCGCTGAACCTTTATCAGTGGCTCGACCAGATACGCAACGGCGACCAGAACGCCTCGCGCACCGTCACCATCCAGCTTCAGAACGAAGACCACACAGAGGTCGTCCAGACGTGGAAGCTTCTGCGCGCGCGCATCATCAAGCACGTCAGCGGCCCGATGAACGCAAAGGGCACGGACGTTGCGATGGAAGAACTGACCATCGCCTACGAGCGCCTTGAGATGGAGTGACGCTGCCGGTCAGTTCGGAAGAGTTTTAGAGAGCGAGTGGATTCTTCTGAGGGCAACGAGTGAGTGGCCTGCACCGTTTGAGCCGCTTCCGTTGAGGTGAGGGCGACAACAGCCGATGACCGCCGCGCGCACAATACGACGTTTGCCGGGCTTTCGCTTCGAGGCGCAGCCGCCGCCGCTCGACGAGGTTCTGCCGCGCATGGACGTGGCTGCCTTCGTCGGGTTCGCGGCGTCGGGGCCGCTCCATCTGCCCGTCGCTGTCGAGGACGTGGCGCAGTTCAACGCCGTCTTCGGCGACGACGCGCCGCTCGTCTGGGACAAGGGGCGCGGCGAAACCCTCTACTCGCATCTCGCGTCGGCGGTCAAGTCGTTCTTTCGCAACGGCGGTCGTCGCTGCTGGGTCATACGTGTGGCGGGCCGCGCGCGCTCTAACTGCTTCAACGTGCCCGGCCTCGCCGTGATCCAACCCGACGGTCGGCTTCAGCCTGCGCTGGCGTGCGCGCGCTCCGAAGGTAGCTGGTCAGATGCGTTGCAGACGACCGCTGCGCTCACGAGTCAGCCCGTCGTCGTCGGTCGCTACAACTCGCTCGCCGATTTCGATCTTGAACTCCGCTCGCCCGATGAAGTCGTCGAGGGAGACTTGCTTCGTCTCACCTTCGCGGAGGGCTACACGCCCTACGTGGTCGTACAGTCTGTAAAGCCTTCGGACGACGCGACGGGCGCGGGCGCGTCTGCCGCCAAACGCTTCAGGGTGAGCGTCGCGGGCGGCAGGAAGCGCTGGTTTCAACTGCCCGGCACGCCGCCCAACGTCAAGACGGGAAACGCGCGCGTGCATACCACCGGCGGAAGAAGCAGGAGGGTCGCGGCGACAATCGCGCCGGAGTCGGCGTGGGGACGCGGCTTGAGTCAGGGGCCGGACGAGCACGTCACCGTCAACCTCGACCTCCGACCGGAAGACACGCCCGCGCCCGGTTCGTTCGTCTGCGCGACGTTCGGCGACAGCCCCCTCTGGCTGCGCGTTGACGAAGTGAGAGTGCTCCGTCGCGGCGATGCGTCCACACAGACGGTGCAGGTTGCGGGCGAGGCGATCTGGTTGCTTAAGGGCAAACCGACAGCCCATCCGACAAGGCCGCTCGCATGCGAGAAACTGCTCTTTGAACTGCGCGTGCGACGCAGCGACGACGACCCCGTCAGTTTATCCGACCTCGCCTTCACCGCGCGCCACACGCGTTTCTGGGGAGCGCTTCCGAGCGATGCGACGTTGTACGGCGACGAGTCGGGCGCGCTTAACGACAGTCACCATGCGTCAGTCCTACGCGGCGCAGCCAACCCGCGCTTTCCGCTGGCGGGCGGCTGCGATGATGATACGAAAGTTTATCTGCCCGTCCTGATGCCGTCCTTTCCTGAACACTATCTGGGGCCGCGCAGGAGGGACGGTGAGCCGCTCAAACGCGACGGCCTCGACCTCTTCAACACAGACCTCTTCCTCGACGCCGGACTCAAAGAGATTGGCGCTCATGCGCTTGCTTCACAGGCCGACTTCATACGCTACCAGAGTCCTGTGCCTCGCCGTTTGAAGGGCATCCACGCGGCCTTCGGTCTTGAGGAAGCGACGATCATCGTCGTCCCCGACGCGGTGCACGGCGGCTGGACGCAACGACAAGAGACCTTGCCTCGACCTGAGTCGTCACCGCCGCTGCCCCATCGAGAATGGTGGCGCTTCCTCGATTGCGGCGAGGCCAGAGAGACGACGCTGGCCGACGAACCGCGACGCGAAAACTTTCTCGACTGCGATCTGAGAGTCGTCGCCGCGCCTTTGCTGACAGCCGGAGCGCCCGACACGGCGGGCACGCTGACGCTCAACTGGACGGGCGAGGCGGGCGCGCAGTTCATCCTCGAAGAGTCCAACACGCCGGACTGGTCGGGCGCAGCCACAGTCTATGAAGGCGGCGACACACAGGTGACAATCTACGGGCGCGGCGGCGGCGACTTTTTCTACCGCGTGCGTGCGACGGTTGACGGTTATTCGAGCAACTGGTCGGAAGGCGTGGGCGTGTTGGTGCGCGCGGGCGCGGGGTGGGAGACGCAGCCTTCCGCAGCCTTCCAATCCGACACGCTGCTCGAAGTTCACTGCGCGTTGCTGCGTATGTGTGCCGCGCGCGGCGACATGCTCGCGGTGCTCTCGCTGCC